>JAENXB010000246.1 GCA_016649785.1 Flavobacteriaceae bacterium | reverse complement strand
CCTGGCCGAGAACTTCGTGAATGAAGTGCAATATTCAGAAGCAAAATTCTTTTATGGCTTTCAGATCATGATGGAAAACATACATTCTGAAACCTATTCCTTGTTAATAGATACTTATGTCAAGGACGAAACAGAGAAAAATAAGCTTTTTAAAGCCATCGATTATTTTCCCGCAATTCAGAAAAAAGCCCAATGGGCCTTAAAATGGATAGAATCTGATTCTTTTGCCGAAAGATTGATTGCATTTGCTGCAGTAGAAGGAATTTTCTTCTCCGGCGCATTTTGCTCTATTTTCTGGCTTAAAAAACGCGGACTTATGCCAGGACTCACCTTTTCCAATGAATTGATTTCCCGTGATGAAGGCCTTCACTGTGATTTTGCCGTTCATCTTCACAATAATCACCTAATAAATAAAGTGCCTAAAGAACGCATCCGCGAGATTATCGTGGACGCTTTAAATATAGAACGCGAATTTATCACCGAATCTTTACCTGCAAGCCTTATTGGAATGAATTCAAAACTCATGACCGAATATCTGGAATTTGTTGCAGACAGATTGTTGGTGGAATTGGAATGCGAAAAAGAATACGGCAGTGCCAATCCATTTGATTTTATGGATATGATCAACCTACAGGGAAAAACCAATTTCTTTGAAAAACGTGTAGGGGAATATCAAAAGGCCGGAGTGATGAATAAAGATAAAGACACCAATAAAATAAGCTTTGATGCCGATTTTTAATTAGGTGTACAAACCGGCTACAGTCTTGATCCCCACTTTTGATTGTATCCGGTTTATATTTAATTTTTCCTGTTTCCAGTTCCGAAATTTTCACTGACATTTCGGATCCCAAATATTAAATTTCGGTTTGCAAAAAAAAGTTTCCCCACTTTTTCAGGCCTTTAAAATTATCACCTATGAATGTAGAGAAAAGAGACGGCCGGCGTGAGCCTATTATGTTTGACAAAATTACCGCCAGGATCAGGAAACTCTGTTATGGCCTGAACACAATGGTTGATCCTCTTAAAGTTGCCATGCGAGTTATTGAAGGCTTGTATGATGGAGTGACCACCAGTGAACTGGATAACCTCGCAGCCGAAGTTTCTGCAACCATGACCACTTCCCACCCGGATTATGCACGTTTGGCCGCTAGGATCTCCGTTTCCAACTTACATAAAAACACCAAGAAAACTTTCTCGGAGGTGATGAAAGATCTGCACGAATACGTGAACCCCAGAACTGGAAAGAAAGCGCCCTTATTATCAGATGAGGTTTACCAGGCGGTTCAGGAACACAAGGAGATCCTTGATTCCACCATTATTTATAACCGGGATTTTAATTATGACTATTTCGGATTTAAAACCCTGGAGCGTTCTTATTTATTAAAACTCAACGGAAAAATTGCCGAACGCCCCCAACATATGCTAATGCGGGTTTCTATCGGGATCCATTATAATGACATTGCAGCTGCCCTGGAAACTTACGAGCTGATGTCTAAAAAATATTTTACTCACGCTACCCCAACTTTATTTAACTCGGGCACCCCAAAGCCCCAAATGTCTTCCTGTTTTCTTTTGACAATGAAGGATGATAGCATAGACGGTATTTACGACACCTTAAAACAAACCGCGAAAATTTCCCAGTCGGCAGGGGGAATTGGTTTATCCATTCACAACGTGCGGGCAACCGGCTCCTACATTTCGGGCACCAACGGCACTTCCAACGGGATCGTGCCTATGTTGAAGGTTTTTAATGATACCGCCAGATATGTGGATCAGGGCGGCGGAAAACGCAAAGGTTCTTTCGCGATGTATGTTGAGCCATGGCACGCCGATATTTTTGATTTCCTCGACCTCAAGAAAAATCACGGAAAGGAAGAAATGCGCGCCCGCGACCTTTTTTACGCGATGTGGATCCCCGATCTTTTTATGAAACGCGTTGAAGAAGACAGTTTCTGGACCCTGATGTGCCCCAATGAATGTCCCGGACTTTACAAAATTCACAGCGACGAATTCGAACAACTTTACCTTAAATACGAAGCCGAAGGAAAAGGCAGAAAAACCATCAAAGCCAGGGAATTGTGGGAGAAGATCCTGGAATCCCAAATTGAAACCGGCACTCCCTATATGCTCTATAAAGATGCCGCTAACCGAAAATCGAATCAGCAAAATCTGGGCACCATCCGTTCTTCAAATTTGTGTACAGAGATCATGGAATACACCAGTGCAGATGAAGTCGCGGTGTGCAACCTGGCATCTATCGCCTTGCCTATGTTTGTAAAAGGTAACGAATTTGACCATAAAGAACTCTTTAAGATCACCAAACGGGTAATTAGAAACCTCAACAGGGTTATAGACAGGAATTACTATCCGGTAAAAGAAGCCGAAAATTCCAATATGCGACATCGTCCCGTTGGACTGGGCGTGCAGGGCCTTGCCGATACTTTTATAAAATTAAGAATGCCTTTTACCAGTGAGGCGGCGAAAAAACTGAACCAGGAAATTTTTGAAACCCTTTATTTTGGGGCAGTTACCGCTTCTATGGAACTCGCGAAAGAAGAAGGCCCCTACTCAACTTACAAAGGTTCGCCAATAAGCAAAGGACAATTCCAATTTAACCTTTGGGGCCTTCAGGACGAAGAATTAAGCGGCCGATGGGATTGGGGAAGTCTTCGCAAACAAGTGCTTAAAAATGGCGTGCGCAATTCATTGCTGGTAGCGCCAATGCCCACTGCCTCCACCTCTCAAATTTTAGGAAACAATGAGGCTTTTGAGCCTTACACCTCCAATATTTATACCCGCCGGGTGCTTTCCGGGGAATTCATTGTAGTGAACAAGCATTTACTTGACGATCTTGTAGCACTTAACCTATGGACAGACGATGTAAAAGATGCGATCATGAGGGCAAACGGCTCGGTTCAAGATATAGACATTATTCCGCAGGACTTGAAAGAACTTTATAAAACCGTTTGGGAACTCAGTATGAAGGATATTATTGATATGTCCCGCCAACGTGGATATTTTATAGACCAGTCGCAATCGCTTAATTTGTTCATGGAAAACGCGAATTTCGGAAAACTTACTTCTATGCATTTTTACGCCTGGAAAAGCGGCCTGAAAACCGGAATGTACTATCTAAGGACCAAGAGCGCAGTAGACGCCATAAAATTTACTCTTAAGAAAGAAGAAAAAAAGGAACCGGTGACCACATACAACGAAATTGCAGATACCCCCGAAACTAAAGCGGCCCCAGTTAAAATCAATGCAGACAGCAGTTCGCTTTCCCCCAAAGAACTGCGCGCCATAATCGCCAAGGCCAAGGAGGCAGATGGGGATGATTGTTTGATGTGTGGATCGTAAAAGATATGAGATATTAGTATTGAGAATTGAGAGGAGAGAAAATAGAGAAAAGAGATAATAAACAATACTCAAGAGCAGGTTAAACCTGTAAAACAAAGAAAGATCAAGTAATGAATAAAAAAATCAGATAATATTGACAGACGAAGAAGCTAAAAAATTTAGGCAGAATCCAATATTACTATAAAAATCTATCCCCCTCAATAAATTTGTTGCGCATGCCAAAGAAAAGGGAAGTATTCGAAAGTTTACTTCCCATTTTTGTTATTTTTGAATTGAGTAAATGTAAAATCCGTGGATATAATTGAAGATTGCGAGGATTGTCGACAAAAATTCATTGTGAGAAAAGGATAAATCTGCGGAAATCTTCTATGTTGTATTACAAGTTTCAGATCATAATTTTTCATTAAATTTATTCTATAAACCTCAAGAGGAATTGAGCTCTGCTGGAGAGCAACTCAACAGCAATAGGGTTTATGAT
>JAENXB010000193.1 GCA_016649785.1 Flavobacteriaceae bacterium | reverse complement strand
TTGCTCATTTGGCATATTATTGAACCAGAACCATTTCAAAATTTTATAGATCATCCCTTGCTGGTAATATTTCCTTTATTGACGTTTACCGGCCTTTTTGGATTGTTCAAAGTTAAGACCTTTCAAAAGGATGGGAAGGGCTTTTTGTTTTCCTCTTTATTTTTGATTGGCGGTTTCGCATCAACCGCGGCAGCTATTTTTCCGAAGGTGCTGCCTTCGACAAATAACGTGAACCCGGCATTGACTATTTATAATGTAGCAGCAGAAGAATATGGGCTTAGCGTTGGGATATATTGGTTTGTTATTGCTTTACTGCTGGTTGGTCTGTATGTTTTTATTCAATATAAAATATTTAACGGAAAAATGGACGATGTGGGTTACGGAGAGCATTGATTGGAACTAATAAGTTCATAAAATTTTGAATGCCCAAAATGTCTTAAGTAAAGTAGGCCCCCAGTTTTAATAGTGATATAAGTCGATAGCTTGCTCGTATACAAATAAAAACATATTTCCAGGAAATATGTTTTTATTTGTATATTTGTCAACCAAATGGTTGAACCGTATAGTTTAATATGAAAGCTAAAGAAGAAAATACCGAATTAGAGATCCTCAACGCTGCCAAAGAAGTTTTCCAGGAAAAAGGAATGGCGGGAAGCAGGATGCAGGAAATTGCCGATAAAGCGAGAATAAACAAATCTATGTTGCATTACTACTACCGAAGCAAACAATTGCTCTTTGAGGCGGTTTTTAAAAATGCTTTTAGATTATTAGCCCCACAATTGAATAAGGTATTAAATGATGACAGCGAATTATTTGACAAAATAAGAAACTTCACCAATAATTACATCTCATTCGTGATCGGACATCCATATTTACCAAACTTTGTAATACAGGAACTGAATAAAAATCCCGATTTTATCGAGAAGCTACGCGTAGAAAAAGATTTTCCAAGGATCGAAAAATTCAAGGCCCAGGTTGAAGACGCTATAACCCGTGGTATTATAAAACCAATTAGAGCGGAACAATTATTTATTAATATTATGTCTTTGAATATTTTCCCATTTATTGCCGCACCATTATTACAAGGATTGATAAATGTGGAGGAAAAGGAATACCGTGAACTCATGGAAAGGCGAAAAACAGAAGTTGCCGACTTTATTATTAATTCTATCAGACTTTAATAAAATGAAAAAACTCAGCATAATAATTACAATTCTTCTGTCATTTGTGGTCAATGCCCAGCAAAGTTTGTCTCTGGAAGAATGCTATTCCCTGGTCAATGAAAATTATCCAATAGCCAGGCAAACCGAATTGCTTAAAAACCGGACCGATCAGGAAATTTCTGTACTGGAAAAAGGGAAGTTACCAAAAGTTGATCTAAATGCCCAGGCCACGTATCAATCGGAAGTGATAGAATTGCCTCAATTTCCAAATTCTTCTGTTGAACCTTTGAACAAAGATCAATACAGGGCTACTTTAGATGTAAATCAGCTTATATATGATGGCGGAAGCATTAAAGCCAATTCAAAATTAAAAATGGCAGAATTGGAAGCCCAACAACAAATGGTAGCTGTGAATTTGTATCAGCTTAAAAACAGGGTCAATCAATATTACTTTTCCATTTTGTTGCTTCAGGAGCAAATAAATCTATTGGTTATAAAACAGATACAACTGCAATCTCAGATAGATGAGGTAAAGACCGGCGTGAAGTACGGAGCAATTTTACCTGCTTCAGAAAATGTTTTAGAAGCTGAAAATCTCAAAGTTTCGCAGCAATTGTCCGAGGCAAATTTCGACCGAAAAAAAGCGCTAAATAACCTTTCAACTTTAATAAATAAAGAACTCTCTCAGGATGTAATTCTCACAAATCCGAAATTCCCATATTTGTTATCAAGTACTTTTTTACGTCCTGAACTTCAGTACTTCGACCTTCAAAACAAACAAATAGAGTCATCTAAAGAGGTGATCTCAAAATCCAATCTTCCTAAGATCTATGGTTTTGCACAGGCCGGCTATGGAAATCCGGGGTTGAATATGCTGGATAATTCGTTTCAGGACTTTTATATGATCGGATTAAAAGCAAACTGGAATGTTTTTGACTGGGGAAAAAACAAGGCTCAAAAGCAAGCACTTTCAGTTTCCCAGGAAATTGTGGATACCGAAAAAGAAACCTTCCAATTAAATAATGATATGCAGATGAAAGAGGCCGATTATGAAATAAGCAAAATTGAAGCACTGATCGAGGCCGATGATGGGATTATTATTTTAAGGGAAAAAGTATTGGAAACAGCAACTTCCCAACTGAAAAACGGGGTAATCACCTCTTCTGAGTATTTAATCGAGTTCAACAATTTATACGAATCAAAGATCAGTCAAAAATTACATGAGATCCAGCTGGACCTGGCAAAAGCAAATTATAGAGTCATAAAAGGGGAAACCAATAACAAATAAGGAGAAAATGAAAAAATTACTAATATTGATATCAGTAGCTGTTTTTGGGAGTTTAGTTTCCTGCGGGAAGGATGAAAAAGCCGATGGTTACGGGAATTTTGAAGCTACCGAAATCACGGTTTCCTCTGAAGCAAACGGAAAGATAGAATTTTTAGATCTTGAAGAAGGCGTGATCCTGGAGAAAGACCAAAAGGTGGGATTAATAGATACCACGCAACTGTATTTAAACAAACAAAAGGCAATAGCTTCCCTGAAAACAATTCAATCCAAATCAGGAAACGTATTGTCGCAAATAGCAGTGTTGAATGAAGAGTTGAAAACTGCCCGTAGCGAAAAAGACAGGATACAAAACATGTTTTCAGAAAATGCCGCTACACAACGGCAGGTGGATCAGGCCTTAGGGAAAGTAAATGTTATAAACCAACAAATAAAAAGTGTGGGAACTCAAAATGCACCCATTTTAAACGAAGTGAAATCTATTGAAGTTCAAATAAAAATAATTGAGGATCAAATTCAAAAGAGCAAGATCATCAACCCTGTTAGTGGCACGGTTTTATCGAAATATGCCGAACCTGGCGAAATTACGGCTTTTGGAAAACCGCTTTATAAAATCGCAGATATTTCTGAAATGACCTTGCGGGTGTACATCGGGGAACCACAACTACCCCAGGTTCGGGTAGGTCAAAAAGTAACGGTAAAAATTGATCTTGAAGAGGGGATGAAAGATTATGAAGGCAAAGTTTCCTGGATATCCTCATCGGCAGAGTTTACCCCAAAGATCATTCAGACAAAAGAAGAGCGGGTAAATTTGGTGTATGCGGTAAAAATTATCGTCCAAAACGACAGCAGTTTGAAAATAGGAATGCCGGCGGAAATGTGGATAAAAAAATCCGGAGTGACAGGTAAGCAGAAATCAACAAAACACCAAATCAAAAAATAAATTTAAAAGACACAAAAATGAAAAAAATAGCAATGTTAGGATTGGTTCTTTTAACAAGCCTTATGGGTTGTAAAGAGACTCAAAAAGAAGAAACCACCATCACAGAACAAACCGCAGTAGAGCACAAGGAAAAATCTCACGGAGACCAAAATAATTGGATGAGTCAAATTCAACTGGATAATGGGTCAAAATGGAAGGCCAATATAGAAACTACAGAGGGCCTACAGGCAATGTCTTCCCGCATAGCAGAAGATGAAAGTAATAGTATAAAAAATTACAAACAACTTGCATCAGACCTTAATGATCTTAAAAATAAAATTATTAAAGAGTGTACAATGGAAGGGGAATCACATGACAACCTACATGTATTTTTAGTTCCGCTAGCAGATAAAATAGAAGCTCTTGGTGAAGTGAATTCTGTTCATGAAGGAGCTGTAATCACAAGAGATATCAGGGAGCATTTAGAGGTTTATTACAACTATTTTAATTAAAAGGAAACTTTCATTCAAAAAATGGGCATCACTCTTCAACATATTAGCAAATCCTATAAAAAAGTTAAGGCTTTAGACGACGTTTCTTTTGATGTCAATCCGGGGGAATTGTTCGGGCTTATTGGCCCGGATGGTGCCGGAAAAACAACATTGTTCAGGATCCTGACAACACTTCTAATTCCGGATGAAGGAAGTGCGGGGGTTGCAGGTTTGGATGTGATCAAGGACTACAAAGCCATAAGAAGAGCTGTAGGCTATATGCCGGGCAGGTTTTCGTTGTATCAGGATTTGACGGTGGAAGAGAACCTAAATTTTTTCGCTACAGTTTTTGGAACCAGCATTGAGGAAAATTATGATCTGATCAAAGATATTTACGTTCAGATAGAACCTTTTAAGGACCGTAGGGCGGGAAAATTATCCGGCGGGATGAAGCAAAAACTGGCTTTAAGTTGTGCTTTGATCCATAAACCAAAGGTGTTGTTCCTGGATGAACCCACAACGGGAGTTGATCCGGTTTCCAGGAAGGAATTTTGGGAAATGCTGAAACGTCTAAAAGAAAAGGGGATCACAATTCTGGTTTCCACGCCTTATATGGATGAAGCCGCCCTGTGCGACAGGATCGCACTAATCCAGGAAGGAAAGATATTGGAGATAGATTCTCCTGAAAATATTGTGAATAACCATCCAAAGACTATTTATAACGTGAGCGCAAAAAACACCTATCGCCTCATACAGGATTTAAAGGAATATCCGGGAAATCACAGTGTTTTTGCTTTTGGAGAATATGTTCATTACACGCATTCCAAAGAGAACTTTAACCCGGAAGATCTACAAAATTATTTAACTCAGAAAAACCATCAGCAGTTAGAAATTCACCCAGCCAAAGTTAGCATAGAAGATGTTTTTATGGATTTGACTTCGGAACATAAAACAGAGGGAAATTGAAATCAGAAAAAGTCATAGAAGTAGGGAATCTCACCAAGAAATTTGGCGATTTCACAGCGGTGAAGGGAATTAGCTTTGAGGTGTTTAAAGGTGAGATCTTTGGGTTCCTGGGAGCAAATGGAGCGGGAAAAACCACTGCGATGAAAATGCTCATTGGAATTTCAAAACCAACCTCCGGGGAAGCGACAGTTGCCGGGTTTAATGTGAAGAGCAATTCTGAAATGGTAAAGAAAAGCATCGGATATATGAGTCAGAGGTTTTCAATGTACGACGATTTGACCATCAAGGAAAACATCACTTTTTTTGGTGGCATTTATGGTTTGAACAGGAAACAGATAAGGCTAAAAACCGAATCAGTGATAGAGGAATTGCAATTACAGGATGTGGCTGACAAGCTGGTGGGTTCGTTGCCATTGGGATGGAAGCAAAAACTGGCTTTTTCGGTTTCATTGCTGCACGAACCTAAAATTGTGTTTCTGGACGAGCCCACCGGCGGTGTGGATCCAATTACCAGAAGACAGTTTTGGGAACTTATTTATGCCGAAGCACATAAGGGAACCACCATTTTTGTAACCACGCATTATATGGATGAAGCCGAATATTGCGATCGCGTTTCCATAATGGTAGATGG
>JAENXB010000290.1 GCA_016649785.1 Flavobacteriaceae bacterium | reverse complement strand
TTCTCCCTTTAGGGCCGGGGTAAACGGAAGTTGTTTGTTGTTTATGGTTTGTAGTTAAAAGTAGGAAGAGTGGAAAGTGAAGTGTGGAAAGTAAAAAGAATATATAGAGAAGTCCAATGTCGCGAAACAAATCTTTCTTCTCCCTTTAGGGCCGGGGTAAACGGAAGTTGTTTGTTGTTTATGGTTTGTAGTTAAAAGTAGGAAGAGTGGAAAGTGATGTGGAAAGTAAAAAGAATATATAGAGAAGTCCAATGTCGCGAAACAAATCCCTCTTCTCCCTTTAGGGCCGGGGTAAACGGAAGAATAGTGAAGAGTGAAGATTGGAAAATAGAGAATAGAATAAAGAATCCCGTCCCGACGCTTCGGGATCGGGAGAAAAGAGACCAGAAAACATAAAATGAAAACTAAACAAAAAATAGCAATTCTTGGAGCGGGCGAAAGCGGGGTGGGGACGGCTATTTTGGCCAAAAAACAAGGCTTTGAGGTTTTTGTTTCAGATTTTGGAGAAATAAAAGAAAAATATAAGAAAGTTCTTGAACAAATTGGGGTAGCATGGGAAGAAGCCGGGCACACCGAAGCCAGGATACTCAAGGCTTCAGTAGTGATGAAAAGTCCCGGAATTCCGGATTCAGCTCCAGTGGTTCAGCAGTTGATCTCAAAAGGGATCCCTGTAATTTCTGAAATTGAATTTGCATCAAGGTACACCAATGCCAAAATAATTGGGATTACCGGCAGCAACGGAAAAACCACTACCACCAAATGGGTGCATCATATTCTTAAAAGTGCCGGAATATCAGCAGGAATGGCCGGTAATGTTGGAGACAGTTTTGCAAAACAGGTGGCAGGGGAAAATGTAGATTGGTATGTTTTGGAGCTCAGTAGCTTTCAGCTGGACGGAATAGTGGATTTTAGACCGCATATTTCAGTATTGACCAATATTACCCCGGATCATTTAAACCGATACAATTATAATATTGAAGAATATATCGAATCTAAATTCAGAATAGTAAAAAATCAAACAGGGGAAGATTTTTTTATATATGATGCGGATGATGAAATTATTTCAAAATGGCTTGAAACACATTCGGTAAAAGCTCAAAAACTGCCCTTTTCACTTCAGAAGAAATTTGAAAATGGCGCATACATCGAAAATAACAACATTAAAATTAATATAAATAATAACCAATTTATTATGCCAATATCCACTTTAGCACTTGAAGGTAAGCACAATACCAAAAATGCCATGGCAGCATCTACCGTTGCCAATTTATTGCGAATCAGGAAAGAAACAATTCGCCAGAGTATGGAAGATTTTCAGGGAGTTGAACATCGTCTGGAAAAAGTGCTTAAAATAAACAATGTGTTATACATAAACGATTCAAAAGCTACCAATATAAATGCCACCTATTACGCCCTGGATAGCGTGAAAGGCGAAACTGTATGGATAGTTGGCGGGGAAGATAAAGGAAACAATTATGCCGAATTATTACCGCTGGTAAACGAAAAAGTGAAGGCCATCATTTGTTTGGGAATTGATAATTCCAGGATCTTTGAGGCATTTGGAAATTGCGTGGATTTAATGGCGGAAACACAATCTATGGTTGAAGCGGTAAAAATGGCCTATAAAATTGCCGAAAAAGGGAATACCGTTTTGCTTTCCCCGGCTTGCGCAAGTTTCGACTTATTTGAAAATTATGAAGACCGTGGCCGTCAGTTTAAGGATGCGGTAAGAAATTTATAACAACTTTTTCACGACAATAAATAATCCCGTGAAATAGGGAACCAACAAGATCAACAATTAAAAATGAGCAGCATTTTTTCAAATCTTAAAGGAGATAAAGTAATTTGGGCCACCACCGGAATGTTGGCGTTGTTTTCATTTTTGCCGGTGTACAGCGCAAGTAGCAATATCGCTTATTTATATGGGGATGGAAGCACATTTGGCTATCTGATAGTTCACTTTTTTCACTTGTTGCTGGGGTTTTGTTTATTGTTTGCAATTCATAAAATACCGTATAATTATTTTAAAGGCTTATCAATTTTACTGTTGCCTATTGTAATTTTACTTCTCCTTTATACCATTACCCAAGGTTCTTCTATAGATGGTTCCAATACCAGTAGGTGGATTCAAATTCCGGTAATTGGAGTTACTTTTCAGTCCTCAACTCTTGCTTCTGTTGTGCTCATGATTTATGTGGCACGTTATTTAACAAAGATTGCTGATAAGACCGTTACTTTTAAAGAAACTATTTTGCCTTTGTGGATGCCGGTTTTCCTGGTGTTAATACTTATTTTACCCGCAAACTTTTCCACTACCGCCATCATTTTTACAATGGTTATGATATTGGTGTTCTTAGGCGGATATCCGTTAAAATATATAGGGATAATCCTTGGTGCGGGATTACTGGTTCTAACTTTGTTTATTTTAACGGCAAAAGCTTTTCCCGGTTTATTGCCCAACAGGGTTGATACCTGGACAAGCAGGATCGTGAATTTCGCCGATGGCAAAGATTCCGATGCCGATTATCAGATTGAAAGAGCAAAAATTGCAATCGCACGGGGAGGAATAGTAGGTGTAGGAATAGGAAAAAGCGTACAGCGCAACTTTTTGCCGCAGTCTTCTTCAGATTTTATCTATGCCATTATTGTTGAAGAAATGGGCTTAATTGGTGGTTTTGGCGTGATGTCGGCATATTTGATGTTGCTGTTCAGGCTGGTGATCGTTGCGACCAAAGCCAATTCCGTATTCGGGACCCTGGTTGTTGTAGGAGTTGGTTTGCCCATCGTGTTCCAGGCCTTCGTAAATATGGCGGTTGCCGTAGAATTTTTCCCTGTAACCGGCCAAACTTTACCACTTATAAGCAGCGGTGGTACTTCCA
>JAENXB010000353.1 GCA_016649785.1 Flavobacteriaceae bacterium | reverse complement strand
GTATTTGGGATGCTACTTTTTATGGCGTCAACATTTGACGCCATAAAAAGTAGCATCCCAAATACTGCTATTAACGCGAATAGTCTTTTCATAATTGTTTTGAATTTTTAATTAATAATTCTAATTTGTTTGTATTGATTTTTATTTAAAAAAATTTCTCTCCAACAAAGCAAATACAATTGCCTTTTATTTCACAATTCAAATGTACAATATTTTCCAGAACGTAGCCTCCTTATTTTGTGGCGGAGAGAGAGGGATTCGAACCCTCGGTACCGTTTCGCAGTACACACGCTTTCCAGGCGTGCCAGTTAAGCCACTCCTGCACCTCTCCTTTTCCCCCTACTGGCATCCCCAAAATGAGGGGTGCAAATTAATAAAAAATTGTGAATAAAAAATAAGCTATTCACTAATTTCCCCTCGCAAGCTCTTATTCAGGTATATTTTAATTTCATTGGTACTTAAACCTTGCCCCAATAGAAACATTAACTTAGTAATTGCAGCTTCAGTGGTCATATCTTTTCCCGAAACTACTCCCGAATTTAACAATTCCAAACTGGTTTCATATTGCCCCATTAGCACACGACCACCTTCACATTGTGTAATATTTAGCACAACAATTCCCTTTTTTATAGCTCTCTTAATACAATTTATCAACCATTGAGTTGTGGGAACATTTCCTGAACCAAAAGTTTCAAGAACTATTCCCTTTAATCCGGGTATATCCAGAATCGACTTAAAAACTCTTTCACTAATTCCCGGGAACATTTTAAGAATCACAACATTATCATCAAATCTGGTATTAACTTTCAGAATTCCCTTATTTTCGGAATGGTAAATAAATTCACTGCTATATCGAATATCAACCCCTGCAACCGCAAGCGCCGGATAATTAACCGAATGAAATGCACTAAACTGTTCGGAATCACTTTTTACCGTCCTGTTTCCACGAAACAATTTAAAATCGAAATAGATACATACCTCCGGCACCTTACTTTTTCCGCCTTCTTTAGCAGCCGCGATCTCTACCGAAGTAATAAGGTTTTCCTTTCCATCGGTTCTGATTGTTCCAATTGGCAATTGCGAACCTGTAAAAATTATTGGTTTATCCAGATTTTCGAACATAAAACTCAAGGCAGATGCAGTATATGCCATTGTATCTGTTCCGTGTAATATTACAAAACCATCGTAATTATTATAATTCTTTTTGATGGTGAGTGCAATTTTTATCCATACTGAAGGATTCATATTTGAAGAATCGAGGGCAGGATTAAAAATTACAGTTTGAATATTATAGTTGAATTTATTGAGCTCGGGGACCTCCTTTAAAATCTGATCGAACTTAACAGGAGCCAGAGTACCTGATTCAAGGTGTTGAACCATTCCGATTGTACCCCCGGTATATATAATTAAAATTGACGTTATACTGCTTTTTTCAGATGCCATAGGAATGGTTGAATTTGGCCGTAAATTTATCAAATTTCAAACAATCTGCGCGAATTTTCAGTGGTTATTTCCGCGATTTCTTTAATCGGTATCTGATATATTTCGGCTAATTTTTGTGCAATATAAACCAAATACGAACTTTCATTCCGTCGTCCGCGTTTTGGGTTGGGGGCCAAATAAGGCGCATCGGTTTCTAAAACCAGGTTTTTTAAATCGATATTTTTTAGAACCTTACTTAAATTGCTGTTCTTAAAGGTTACTACACCTCCTATTCCCATTAGAAATCCCAAATCAATTATTTTTTGTGCCTCTGTTTCATCGCCTGAAAAACAATGAAAAACACCTTTTAAAGAGCCGTCT
>JAENXB010000411.1 GCA_016649785.1 Flavobacteriaceae bacterium | reverse complement strand
TAATATAAAGGGTTTTCCTTTGGTATAAATAAACGGTTCCAACCCATAAGGCAATTGCAGCGATGCTTTGATTTGCCCAGGAAAAATATCTCCATAGAAGTTGAAAATCTATTTTTGTAAGAATAAATGCAATCACAAAAAGCGGTATTGCAATCATAAACCGGTTTCTTAAAGCCTTCTGATCAATTTTCAAATAATCTGCAATAATCATTCTCGCCGCCCTAAAGGAAGTATCCCCGGAAGTTATAGGTAAAACTATAACACCCAAAATAGCAATTGTTCCACCGATAGTTCCTAAAAATATCGTTGCAATTTTATTGACTACTGCGGGAAGCCCTCCATTTGCAAGCAAAACACTAAGCCCTTCGCCGCTAACGAGGCTCATTGCCGCCGCAGCCCAAACCATAGCAATAACTCCTTCAACGATCATCATCCCATAAAATATTTTTCTTCCGGATTTTTCATTTTTAATGGTCCTGGCGATTATTGGGGATTGGGTTGCATGAAATCCGGATAAAGCACCACAGGATATTGTTAAAAATATTACCGGGTAATACGGAATATCTTTAGGATGCAGATTTGCGAGAGTCAATTCAGGAATTGGATTCCATACATAAACATCCCAATTGCAACGCCTATGGCACTCAACAATAATAAGAGCCCCAGGACAGGGTATATTTTCCCGATAATTTTATCGATGGGTAAAATAGTGGCGATGATATAATAGATAAAAATGGCCAATACAATTAAGGTAAGCATATTTAAATCACTCCCTATCAGGTCGTTTATCATACTTGCCGGTGCGGAAACAAAAACTGTTCCCACCAAAAGAAGTAGCAAAACAGTGAAGAAGTTAACCACGTGACTAAAGGATTTACCTAAAAATTTTGACGCCAAAGCAGGTAAGTGAGCACCTCCATATCTCATGGAGATCATCCCCGTTAAATAATCGTGGACAGCCCCGGCAAAAATGGCACCAACTACTATCCAAAGGAAAGCTACCGGCCCATATAATGCCCCTAATATTGGTCCAAAAATCGGTCCTACTCCTGCAATATTTAAAACCTGAATCAATGAATTTCTATTCCTGTTCATGGGAACAAAATCTACTCCGTCTGCGTGGGTGTAGGCAGGAGTAGCT
>JAENXB010000289.1 GCA_016649785.1 Flavobacteriaceae bacterium | reverse complement strand
TGATGAAAAGAAAGTAGATGAAAAAACAATATTTGACTATCTCCTCAACTCGAATGCAGAAGGAAGTGAAAACAATAATAAGGGTGATATTTCAGCGGGGAAAAAGCTTTCCTCCGAAATTATTGAAAGTGAATTTCACGATGGTTATGTTGCCCACTCAACGATGGAACCTCATGCTGCATTAGCAGTAATTGAGGGTGAAAAAGCCACAGCCTGGATTTCAACACAGGGACCTTTTCAGGCACAGGAATCGCTATCGCGTGAATTGGGATTTCCATTGGAAAATGTGCGTATAATAGTTCCTTTTGTAGGAGGTGGTTTTGGTGGAAAGTCTGCACACCGGCAAGCAGTAGAAGCGGCCAGGCTTGCAAAAATTACGGGAAAACCTGTGATGGTTGCCTGGGACAGGAAGGAAGAATTCTTTTACGATACTTTCCGCCCGGCGGCAGTGGTAAAAATAAATTCAGGAATCGATAAAAGCGGAAATATTACGTTTTGGGATTATCATCAGTATTTCGCCGGATCGCGTGGTTCGGATACGATTTATGAAACTGACAACCAGAAAACGACAGGATATTCTGCCCGGGATGTCCACCCGTTTGGAACCGGTGCCTGGCGTGCCCCCGGAAACAATACGAATACATTTGCCCGCGAGTCTCAAATCGATATGATGGCATCAAAAGCGGGGATCGATCCAATCGAATTCAGACTGAAAAATTTGAAAGATCCTCGGATGATTGCCGTTATAGAAGCGCTTAAAGTGAAATGCAGCTGGAAACCTGCCAAATCGCCAAGTGGAAGGGGATTTGGAATTGCCTGTGGTTTCGATGCCGGCAGTTATGTTGCCCACATGGCAGAGGTAAAAGTGGATAAAAAGACCGGGCATGTTCAGGTAATTCGCGTTGTTTGTGCCCAGGAAATGGGATTTTGTGTAAATCCGGAAGGAACGCTAATTCAGATGGAAGGTTGCATTACAATGGGTTTGGGATATGCATTGACCGAAGATGTGGAATTTACCGGCGGTGATGTTAGAACGGAAAATTTCGGAACTTATGAAATCCCTAGATTTTCGTGGGTACCCGAAATTGAAACTGTTGTTCTTGATCGCAACGAACCACCACAGGGAGGAGGCGAACCTGCTATTATTTGCATGGGAGCGTTGGTTGCCAACGCCATTTTCGATGCCACGGGCGCACGACTTTACCAAATGCCAATGACCCCGGAAAGGGTTTTGGAGGCAATGAAGAAAGTGTAATAATTGTAAATAACGTATTGGTTGATCATTTTTAAAATTCATATTTAAAGAGTATTCATTTAAAATTTTTATCTTCCGGCTTGAAACTATACAACCACATGTCAAATTAAATGACTGGTTTGACGGTATTAATACTTCAGGCTTATGGAAAAAGAGCAAAAAAGAACGGCTTCTAATAATGGAAAGTGGAGGAATTTTCTCGACAAATTTCATGTTTACGGTGGCTTATTTATTTCGTTTTATCTTGTCATTCTAGGGCTTAGTTCGCTTCAATACCAACATCATTTTAAATTACCTGAAAACGATTCGAAGAAATTTTGGGAGCAAAAAATTGATATGCCCGGGATTGAAGATAATCAGGCTTATAAACTTGCCATAAGAGATTCTCTTGGGCTTTTTGGTCATGCACCATGGTGGGAGGATTACAAAGATAATAACAGTGTGCATCATTTTATGATTACAAGACCTGGTAAATCGTATTGGGTTGAAGTACCAACACACAATAATGTTTTTAAAATTACAGAATCACACAACAGTTTTATAAGTGTTATTATGGCACTCCACGGGCTTACAGGTGGCGGCGGAGCTTTAAACGGACCAATGTTTATTTTTATCTGGAAGATCATCGCCCAAATAATGAATGTAGTTTTTCTTATGATGCTTATTATCACAGTTTATTTTTGGTATGAAAGATCTTTCAACCAAAATAAAGGATGGATTTTTGCCGGCACTTTTGCTTTTACATCAATTCTAATACTTTTTTTTATATGGTTAATAGGTTAAATTATTACAGGGTGTTAAAACAAATTCACCTGATTTCAAGTGTTATACTTCTGATGTTTATTTTTGTTTTTCTGATAACGGGTATTGTGATTGTAAACCGTAATTTGTTTGAGGTTCCTGAAATTGAGGCGACCCAGTCAAAGGTTTTGGTTGATAGAAAAATGACTGGAAGCCCTGAAAAATATGCTGAACACTTGAAAGATAAATTTGGTTTTAAAGGAAGACAAACACAAACGCATGAGAAGAATGGAAACTATAATTTTCAATTTAATTTCCAGGGTGAGAATCATCAGATTACACTCACTCCTGCGCAGGATACGCTATATATAAAATCAAATTCTCAAAAAATGACCTTACTGTCGGTATCTACAAAACTGCACCACATGAGGGGTTTTACCGGTGGATGGGAATATACACTGTGGGCTATATTTTATGATCTCACAGCTGTATCGCTGATTGTTTTCGCCGTAACGGGAATCCTAATGTGGTTAAAATTGAGAATGAGGTATACGAAAGGATTGTGGTATTTGGTAGCCGGTTTTGTACTTCCGCTTGCAATTGTTTTTTTGTTTTGGTTCTGGCGATAAATTACTTCCGGTATAAAACAAATTCCATTTTTTTAAATTAGTTTTTAATTTACCAATTTGAAATATTGGCTGTTTCTTTATCCATCATTGAAACTTTTACCCTCGCTTGCGCTGATCTGCAATCCGTGCCGCAGCCTTTGACTGAATAATTAAATTTCATATAACTCTTTTTTTACATATCTTAGTTGACATCATTTGTAAGATTTTAATTTAACATTCAATGTCGTTTAGTTTAGTCAAGTTTTTAATAAAAGTGAGATGCAAACAC
>JAENXB010000052.1 GCA_016649785.1 Flavobacteriaceae bacterium | reverse complement strand
GTTAACAATACGTCCTTTTCATTGAGCACCACAGGAAAATTCAATTCTAATCCCAATTCTTCCACCTTGGTCTGTTCCGAACTGTTTTCAAATTTATTTGAGGGCGTATTCGAATAATAAACACTCCCTATATCCATATAATTTTGCGCATTTGCCGTCATAAGTGTCAGAGCTAAAATCAGGCTTAAAACATATTTCATATTGAGATTTTACGGTAAAAGCAAATTACAAAAAATAAACACTTGTAAAACCATAATTTTATTTTTTAAAAATGTCGGTAAAATTCGTTCACAAAATATTTTTCATTTTAATCCAAGTAATTCTGATTTTAGGCACTTTAAGTACTGATTAGTTTCTAAAATTATTAGAAAATAGTAATTTTGAAAACAAGCTTATTAAGACACTTTTTAAGGAGGTTTCCCTGGATTAAAACTTAACTTTGAAACAGGTTGGCGATAAGAATCATATTTAATGAAACTTGTATACTAATCCCCAATAAAAAACAATAAATATAAATAGATGAAAATAGCATTTATAGGTTTAGGAATAATGGGAAGCCGCATGGCTGCAAACGTATTAAATGGAGGTCATAGCCTTAGTGTTTATAACCGGACTAAAAATAAAGCAGAATCGCTTTTAAAGAACGGTGCAAAATGGGCGGATTCTCCGGAAGAGGTTGCAAAAGACGCAAATGTAATTATAACTATGTTGGAGAATCCGGATGTTGTGGAAGACCTGGCTTTGGGAAAAAACGGTTTTTTGCCGGCACTTAAAAAAGGAAGTGTCTGGATAGATTGCAGTACCGTTAATCCCTCCTTCAGCAAAAAAATGGGTGAGGAGGCCGAAAAACACGGGATCCGGTTTTTAGACGCACCCGTTTCCGGTTCAAAAGAACCCGCCGCCAAGGCAGCATTGATCTTTTTGGTAGGAGGACAGGCCGATGATCTTGCGGAAGTTCAGCCGTTACTGGATCTTATGGGCAATAAAACCATTCATATAGGAGATACCGGGAAAGGATCGGTAATGAAAATAATGATCAACCAGCTTTTAGGACAAAGCATGCTGGCTTTTTCAGAAAGTTTATCCCTGGGAATAGCTTTAGGGATCGATAAATCCAAAGCCATGGATATTCTCCTGGATTCCGCCGTAACTCCACCAATACTAAAAGCCTTCAGGTCCCGCATAGAAGATGAAAATTACGAACCTAATTTTCCTTTAAAACACCTTCAAAAAGACCTTCAGCTTTTTACCGACACGGCTTATGAATATGAAAAAGCCACTCCTTCAACCAATGTCGCAAAGGAAATTTATGCGCTTGCGAAACAGAAAAACCAGGGAGATCTGGATTTTTCCTCGATCTTTAAATTTATTAATGAATAAAAACCAATGCTTAAGTTTTAGAACAATGTGGAATATTAAGGCTTGCTAATTTGCTTCGTTCCTTTTCAACCGCAAAGCAGGCCAAGAGAAAAAATGCAAAGAACACAAAGAAAAAAAAGATAACTAAAAATAAAAGTGCAAGTAAGACAATCGGATAATTATTGAATTGAATAGGGAATAAGAAGGGGACTACTTGACAGAAGTATTAATGGGATTGTAAGGCTTTGCGATTTTTGCGGAAACTTAGCGGCCTTTGCGGTTTAAGTCAAATTTCCAGGCGACAAACCGGCTTTGTTTGTTGCCTTGTTGCATTTCAACGGTTTTATGGGTTGCCTTTAATTTGTTGAGCTGTTTATATATATTGGGCAAATTCTCCTTTTTGGATACCAGGGAAGTAAACCAACCTATTTGTGAACGATAAAGAATACTCTCTTTGATCATTCGTTTGATAAATAAGGCTTCACCACCATTGCAAAACAACTCGTTGGCTTGCCCGCCAAAATTTAACGCGAATGATCCCACCTGCCCAAGGTTTTTGAGTTTGAGTAAGGTTCCCTTGGTTGCCGCTTCTTTTGAGGGGTGAAAAGGAGGATTGCACATAGTAAATTGATAAACTTCACCTTCTTTGACAATTCCTTTAAAAATATAGGCGGTTTCTTCCTGTTGCCTGATTTCAATAAATTCTCCTAAGCCGGGAGTAGCATTTACATTGGCTTTGGCCGCAGCAATGGCATTTGGGTGAATATCCGCCCCTAGCATTTTCCAATTGTATATTTTAGCTCCTAAAATCGGGTAAATACAGTTAGCACCAACCCCTATATCAAGGCCTTTTACGGAAGTTTTGATCCCGTCCTTTTCAAGTAAATCAGCTATATAATGAATGTAATCTGCTCTTCCGGGAATAGGCGGGCACAAATAATTTTCAGGAATGTTCCAGTCCTTCAGCTGATAATGATGTTTTAGAAGCGCTTTATTCAAATGAAGCACCGCAGCTCTATCTGAAAATTCGATGCTTTTATTTCCGTAAGTATTTACAAGAACGTACTTTTCCAATTCCTTATGACTGCCTATCAAAGCATCAAAATCATAGGAAGCAATATGGAGGTTTTTTGGATGCAGGATCTTTTCTTTAATGGGTCGGTAATCGGTAAAGATACAAATCTCGAAGATTCACGCAGAAATAAAATAAAAGTCCTCTTCGGAAGAAATTAAAGATCTGCGGAAAAAAATTTAGCCAGCTTCCAATTTTTCGGGATCGTGAATTAATGTAGAAATAAAAAGAGTGGATTTTCAGAAGAAATAGGAGTAAATCTTATGAATATTTTAACTTCAATTATACAATCTTAAGATTTACTTTTTAAAAATTAAAATAGAAGACGTACATTTGCACAAGTAAAGTATAATTTAAATAAACCAATGGCAAAGTCGCAACAGACATTTAACAAAATTGAAAAAGAAAAAAAGCGTTTAAAAAAGCGTGAAGAGAAGCAAAAGAAAAAAGATGAGCGCAAATCAAATCCTAAAGGGAGTGATTTTGAAATAGCTTATGTTGATGAATACGGGAATCTTACTGACACCCCGCCGGATCCTTCCAAAAAAATAATCGTTGACATAGAAGACATCGAAATTGGAATTCCCAAAAAAGAGGACTCTGAAGAACAGGAAGTTAAAAAAGATAAAGAAGGAAAAGTTTCTTTCTTTGATCATTCCAAAGGCTTTGGATTCATTATCGATTCAATGAACCAGGAAAAGTATTTTGTACACGTTAGCGGTTTAATTGATGAAATTGAAGAAAATGATAAAGTTACTTTTGAACTTGAACGCGGAATGAAAGGCATGAATGCCGTTCGTGTAAAAAAGATTTAACTTTTTGAATTAAATATATACCTGTAAGGTAATTTTTTAAACGTCGATCTTAAAACCAAGTTTTAAGATCGACGTTTTTTTATTTTAACCAACGCTTTTCAGTGAACATTTTATGTTTTTCTGAAATTTCTTGTTTAGCCATTTTTTTTTAAGCCACGAATGCACGAATAATATTATAAAACAATTAAATCATCAATTCTTCTTCATTGAAAATTAAAGTTCTGTTATAAAAGCGCTTTAAAGGAACCGGAAAAATGCAAAATAAAATTTTGTGAATCTTTGTGCTTTTGTGTCTTTGTGGCAATAATGACAATTTATATAATGCTTGATTTTTTGCCACTGACCCTAAGACTAAAAGTTGCACTAAAAAAATCCTCTTACTTTCCACAAATTTCTATAAAGAGCTTAATATTATAATTAATTGAATCAGTTCATTTCCTTAAAAAATAACAACTCTGTGAATTAACATTGGGAAGTGCTTTGTTTTATAAAAACCAAAGTCGGGTACAGGGATAACAAAATAGATTTTAGACTTATATTTGCATCCTGAAGTATAGATTTATGAAGAATAAAGAGGAAATAGCTGAAAAGCTAAGTCAGGCACAAATTGATACTTGCATCTCAATATTGGAAAAATTAGTTGGCGATACAAATCAGGTATTTGATCTTCCGGAAGAAAAACGGATCGCATTAATGTCGGCTGCAGGATCGCTCACCCGGCCAAGTCGGGAAGAGTTTTCCCGCAGAAAGAAGGATTCCAAAAAAGCGACCAAACGAAAAATGATCGAGCGGGATAAGCACGCACGTAAAGAAACAGGGATAAGAAGTGCGCGTGAAGCAACCATTTTTATTGCCCCAACACTCATAGAACTTTCAGGGAAAAATGAAGAACTCGAACTGGAATCACCGCGAAACTGCTATGTGTGTAAAGCTGTTTATACAAAACTGCATCACTTTTACGATACCATGTGTACAGAATGCGGGGATTTCAATTATGCCAAGCGTTTTCAAACAGCAGATCTTACCGGGCAGGTTGCAGTAGTTACAGGGTCCAGGTTAAAAATTGGCTATCATATCACCCTGATGTTGTTGCGTTCCGGAGCGACTGTTGTTGCAACTACACGATTTCCGGCCGACTCTGCTTTGCGTTTTTCCAAAGAACACGATTTTACAGATTGGGGGCATCGACTAAAAATACATGGCCTTGACCTTAGACATATTCCAAGTGTGGAGATATTCTGCAACTACATAGAACAAAAATATGAACGATTGGACATCCTCATCAACAATGCTGCTCAAACCGTTAGAAGGCCTGCTGGATTTTACCAGCACCTTATGGAGAAGGAGGAAATGCCTATTGAATCTTTACCCCAGTTTGCGCAGGATTTGCTCCAGGATCATAAAAATTGTTTACAGGAATTAAAAACATTCACTTCAGGCCCGGCAAACAATCAAAATAACAGCCTACCTGTAACCTGGCACGGGCCGGAGCCAGGAATAGGGATGAGAGCTTCGGCTAAACTGTCTCAAATTCCTTATAGCTTTGATAATTCAATTGCTACCAAAGAGGTGTTTCCTGAAGGACAACTCGATGCCGATCTACAACAGGTGGATCTGAGAAAGACCAACTCCTGGCGACTGAAACTTGGGGAAATAGAAACCACAGAAATGATAGAAGTCCAATTGGTAAATTCTGTCGCTCCTTTTGTGTTGTGCAACCGACTTTCAAATTTGATGAAAAAAGAGAATACCGGGCAAAAACATATTATCAATGTATCTGCCATGGAAGGGAAGTTTCATCGTTTTCGCAAGGAAGAACGGCATCCGCATACCAATATGGCCAAAGCCGCGCTTAATATGATGACCCATACATCGGCATCAGGATTTGCAAAAGATGGCATTTTTATGAATGCCGTAGATACGGGGTGGGTTACTGATGAAGATCCCGCAGAATTGTCAAGGAAAAAAGTAGAAGTTCATGATTTCCAGCCACCGCTGGATATTGTCGATGGCGCCGCAAGGGTTATGGATCCTTTAATCGATGGAATTAATACCGGGAAACACTGGTGCGGGAAATTCCTGAAAGATTACAGACCGATAGATTGGTAGGTTTTGAAGTTAAAAGTACGAAGTTAGAAGTTAGAAGTAAAGAAACAAGAGCCAAGAACAAGACTAAAGAGAAAAGAATAAAGAGAAAAGAGAAGAACCAAGGAAAAACAATCTGATAATTCTCTGTAAAATCTAAGGAATATATATATATATATATTGCTTAGTGGTTCAATTATTAAAATCAATGCAAATTAAAAATTCTGATTCTTGAACCTAAAGTTCCTTAATTATAAAATGACTGAAAACCCAAAAAACTCGGAAAATAATTCCCAAAAAAAGCAACATAACAATCCGTTGCACGGAATAAAACTGGCCGATATCCTGGAATTCCTGGTCGAAAAATACGGCTGGGAAGAGTTGGGAAAAAGGATCAATATTAATTGTTTCACTTCAAATCCGTCCATAAAATCCAGTCTTACTTTTCTTCGGAAAACAGATTGGGCAAGGGACAAAGTGGAAAAACTGTATCTCGATTCAATTTAATATCCATTTACTTTGTTTTTTTACAGTTGATAGGACAACTGATAAAGTATGAATTTTCACAAGAAAAATCCGGCTGGGAGCAATACCAGCCGGATTTTTTTAATTTTCAAAAAATAAATTGATCAGTTTATAAACCTATTGTTGTTTTTTGGTTTCAATCCAATTATTGATCTTATTCTCAAGCAATGCAAGCGGAACACATCCGGTTTCCAGTACCTGATTGTGATATTGGCGAATATCAAATTTATCACCGAGTTCTTTATTTGCTTTTTCCCGCAACTCCAATATTTTTAGCTGACCAATTTTATAGGATAATGCCTGTCCGGGATTTGCCATATAGCGTTCAATTTCTGAAATAATCCCCGCTTCAGGCTCTGCTTCATTGTCCATGGAAAATTGGATAGCCTGCTCGCGGGTCCAGCCTTTTGAGTGAAGTCCTGTATCAACTACTAGTCTGACCGCGCGGTGCATTTCTGCTCCCAGCATTCCAAAGTACTGGTAAGGATTGGCATATAAACCAAGTTCTTTTCCCAGGGATTCCGCATATAGTGCCCATCCTTCCCCGTATCCGCTATACCAAAGTGTTTTTCTGAACTGGGGTAGTTCTTCATTTTCCAGGGTGAGCGAAATTTGATAATGATGCCCCGGAATGGCTTCATGCAAAAACAGGGATTCATCTGAATAAACATTATAGGTTTTCGCGTCCGGAATGGGTACATAGAATATCCCGGGGCGGGTACCGTCCAAAGATCCCGCATTGTACTCTGCACTGGCGGAATTTTCCCGGAAAGTTTCTGTACGCCGAACTTCAAAAGCCGTTTTTGGTTTTTTATCAAATAACTTTTCCAGTTGTGGCTTCATACGCTCATAGATAGCATAAAAGTTATCAATTATCTGTTGGGCATCGGTATATGGCATTAATTCTTTATTGTTCCTAACATCGTTAAAGAAAGATTTCAAATCTCCTTTAAAGCCAATTTGCTCCTTAACTTTTTCCATTTCAGCAGAGATTCGCGCCACTTCATCCAGGCCTAACTGATGAATTTCATCGGCGGTCATATTTGTGGTGGTGTATTTTTTGATCTGGTGTTTGTAATAAGCTTCCCCATTTGGTATATCGGCAATTCCACTGGAAGCTCTTCCTGCCGGTAAATATTCCGATTTCATAAAATCATGAAGTTTGTTGTAGGCAGGGATAATTTTATCCTTAATCATTCCTGCATACGCACTGGTTAATTGCTTTTTATTTTCTTCAGAAAAATCTCCAGGGAAATTTTTTACAGGGCTGTAAAAAAGATGTTTGTCCAAAGTCGGTTCCGTCATTGCTTCCAACTGCGGGATTATCTTTACGATCAGGGATTTTGGAAGCACATAACCTTCTTTTATTCCCTCTCGCATTTTAATTTCTACAGAATCCATCCATACCAAATAACCATCTACACGCTTGAGCCAGTTATTGTAATCTTCTACGGTTTTAAAAGGTTGTGCACCGGAGCCACTTGCAAGTTGGCCCATAAAAAGGTTAATAGTCCACATTTGGTCTATTGGAAATAGTTCGTAATTTCTAAAACCGAGACTTTCCAGATTGATATCGCATTCCCAATCCAGTACAGCTTTGCTCATTTGTTTGCTTTCAGAAAGCGCTGCATCATCATACCTGGCAAGTTCAGCTTTATAAGAAGTGTAATAATTTTTTAAGGAATCTTTATAAGCGCTGGAAAGTGTGTTTGGAAACCGGTCATTATAACGCATATCTCCCAATTTTGTGGCACTTATGGGATCTAATTTTAAACCATCTTCATAATAATTGTCCAAAAGCGTATTAAACGCTACACTTATGTTTTTGTCTTTATCATCTTGCCCTTCATTTTTAACTTCTTTTTTACATCCAAGTATCAGGAGGGAAAGGAAAACTACTGCGAGTGTTTTTTTTATCATAACTACTATCTATATTTTAAGAAGTTAAATATAACAATAAAATTGAATTTTAAGAAAATTATAGGGGAATTCAATTTTTAAATTTCATCAAAAAAACCGCATAAATCAGGGGCCTGACACTATATGAAACGCAAGATCAACCTGCTGTTTTTTTTAAAATTTCAATTACATACCCAATAGCTAAAATGTTTGATTTTCCTTACCTGTCAAATCTTGAGAACCTTAAAGTTCTGTTACAGAAATATCTGAATTGAAAACCCTACAAAATAGTCTCTTGCTATTAAAGAAAAAAGCCGTAATTTTGCCGCTGATTAAAAAAGAGCATCCATGAAGCGTGTTAATGAATACAAGAAATTATTTAATGTTGAACCAGGAACAGATCTTAAGGGACTTAAAACTTCATACAGAAACCTGGTAAAAGAATGGCATCCTGATAAATTTCAGGAAACCGATGAAATGCACGCGGAAGCTGAAGCAAAAAGCAAACAAATTATTGATGGCTATCATTTTCTTGTGAGCATTGCTCCGGAAACCAAGGCTGCAAATCTTGAAGAATACAATATCACTACTTCCGAAGCGGTGATATCCGATTTTCAACATAAGGGAAATTTGATGGAGATCTCTTTTTCAGATGGAACTACCTACGAATATTTTGGGGTTAACAAACCTCTTTTTGTGAAATTCGTAAATTCCGACAGACAATTTCGCTTTGCAAAAAGGAACA
The DNA here is from genome assembly GCA_016649785.1 of Flavobacteriaceae bacterium. Lineage (GTDB taxonomy): Bacteria > Bacteroidota > Bacteroidia > Flavobacteriales > Flavobacteriaceae > Gillisia. The sequence continues at coordinate 6,077 of JAENXB010000052.1, read as the reverse complement.
TATTTACTTCTTTTCTTTATAGAAAATCAAAGAAAGATCAGGAACTTCAATCGGCTTAAATTATAAGTGTAAGGTTATTATATAATTCCAAAAGTCCCCGGGCTTTTGGAATTTTTTTTGTGCTCATTTTGGAGTTGGGAGCAAGGGGCACTACAATTTTTCAAATAAATTCACTTTTACATCAAAGGCTTGTTCCTCCTATGAATTATCGCCCGGATCTCCATTTATAATATTATGGATCTCTCTTTGCCTTCAGCGAAGCCAGTATCTTGATATTCTGTTCTTGATCAATTTCTTTTTTATATATCTACAATTCTAGATATGTAAATATTATTTATATATTTGACTATGGAAATCATCGAAATATATAAAGCATTATCCAACGAGACCCGGTTAAACATTTTAAAATGGTTGAAGGATCCGGAGGCTAATTTTCGTCCCCACGCAGAACTGGGTCATTTTAATGATGGTGTATGTGTGTTTCATATTACCGAAAGAGCCGGCTTATCTCAGTCTACCATTTCTACGTATTTAACGCAGATGCAGAAAGCTTCACTGATTATTCCTACCCGTCATGGAAAATGGACGTATTACAAAAGAAATGAGGAAGTTATATCGCAATTTGTAAACAGGTTAAGCACCGATTTGTAATTTTTTAAAACAATCATATCTATATATCGAGAATTATATAAACAATAATGTTATGAAAATATTGATCATAGGAGGGAGGGGAACTATCGGTAAAAAAGTTTCTTCCCATTTTTCAGAAAACAACGAAGTTATAATTGCCGGACGGAACTCAGGGGATGTGAATGTAGATATTGCCGACAGCAAATCCATCGGTGAAATGTTTAAAAAAACAGGAAAACTCGATGCAATTATTTGTATAGCCGGGACGGTTAAATGGGCCAATTTTAATGAACTTTCAGAAGAAGACTTCCATATTGGTTTAAACAGCAAACTTATGGGACAAGTGAATATAGTCCGCATTGGCAGGACATATTTAAATAAAGGCGGATCCATCACCTTAACCACCGGGGTTTTAGCCGATGATCCGGTGGTAAAAACTACCGGCGCGGCAATAGTCAATGGAGGACTTCACAGTTTTGTAAAGGCAGTTGTCTTAGAGCTTGAAAACGGGATCCGCGTAAATGTGGTATCTCCGGATATGGTAGAAGATTCCTACGAAAGATTAAAAGATTTATTCCCGGGGCACAATCCAATTCCCATGGATAAAGTCGTTAACGGGTATGTGCGAAGCGTAAACGGAAAAGGGAACGGGGAAATAATCAGAATATATAATTAAAAAGTAGCGAAAAGTTGATAGAAAATAAGCAATGGATCTATGCGGAACGTCCCACGGGACGGATTGGAATGGAACACTACATATTAAATGTCGAAAACCTGGATTCGGCCAGTTTAAAACCTGGAGAAGTATTGGTAAAAGCCATGTATATAAGTGTAGATCCTTATATGCGCATTCAGCAATCTTCCAATAACACCTGGGAAAAGCCACATCCCCTGGGAGTGGTACAAGGTGCCGGGATGGTTGGGGAAGTGATCCTGTCTAAATCAAAAAAAATTAAGAAGGGCGATTTTGTTAACTGTTATACCGGCTGGCAAGAATACGCAATGGTACCCGAAGGGGAAGCTCGCTTATTGGATCCAAAAATCGCACCCATCTCTACCGGTTTGGGAATTCTCGGTATGCCGGCAAGGGTCGCTTATTTTGGACTCACAGATGCAGGAAAAATTAAAAAGGAAGATACGGTCGTGGTGAGCGGTGCTGCGGGAGCTGTTGGATCTACCGTGGTTCAAATTGCCAAAATTAAAGGCTGTCGCGTTGTTGGGATTGCGGGATCGCAGGAAAAAATGGACTATTTGGTGAATGAATTGGGCGTAGATGCAGTGATCAACTACAAAGAAAACAGGGGCCTGGAAGAAATGACCGCTGCCTTAAATAAAGCGGCCCCAAACGGAATTGATATTTATTACGACAATGTAGGCGGGGTGATCACCGATGCTGTTTTTAATCTTATCAACCACAAAGCACGAATTTTAATTTGCGGGCAGATTTCACAATACGACCACGGCCTGGAAAACCCTGAACTGGGCCCTCGGTTTTTGCACAAAATGCTTTATACCCGTGCCACAATCCAGGGGATCTTATCCAGGGATTATAATAACAGGATGGATGAAATGATTGAAGAAATGGGCCCCTGGGTAAAAGCAGGAAAGTTGAAGTATAAAGAGACCGTTGTGGAAGGATTTGAAAACCTACCGGCAGCTTTATCCGGGTTATTTGAAGGGGTAAATACCGGGAAAATGGTGGTTAAAGTGTAAAAAAGTCCTTAATTTTTTGAGTGCCTGAAATGCCGAAAGTAAGTCTGGCACTCAAAACTGTGTGTTTAATATAATAAATATTCCTTTGGAATATAACGAAGTCTACATTTTACGATGATCAAAAATGCCGTTTACGCCGTTATTTTATGTGCCTTAATTGCAGGTAACAATGGCTTGCTGATTAAACATATGTCCAGTATGAGTCCGGGATCAATCGCCTGGTTTAGAACGGCAATCCCTTTAATTTTTCTGATCCCGCTTTTGTGGAAAGAGGGAGATCTGCATTTTAGGGGAAACAATAAAAGAATGTTGTTGGCCTCGTCCATAAATGCCATCAGGATGTACCTGTATTTAATAGCGTTTATCTATACTTCCATTGGGAATGCTGTGGTGCTTTTTTATACCTACCCAATCTTTGTAACCGCGATTGAGATCCTGTTTCTCAAAAAGAAAATTAAAAAGGCGCAATTGATTTTTTTGTTACTCGCTTTTATAGGTATAATTATTACCTATGCCGGCAAACCATTTAATTTTGAATCCAGGGATTTTATAGGAATGCTTGCCGCCATTGGAGCTTCTATTGGGTATGCAGTTACGGTGATTATTTTTAAAACCGAAACCCATAACTACAGCCAGAACAAAATGATCTTTTTTCAGAACATTGTAGGCGCTGTTTTATTTATTCCGTTTTTAATAGGTTTGCCCACTGCCGAAATAGGGCATCTGGCCACAGGGATTTTCTATGGGTTTTTAATTGGCATTGTCGTTTTTAAACTCTTCTTTTTTGGCCTGAAATATTTGGAGGCATCTACCGCGACCACATTGATGTACCTGGAAGTAATAACGGCAATCTTGTTGGGCCATTTTGTTTTGGATGAAAAATTGACCTGGAATATTTTAGTTGGGGGCGCCTTAATCTTGACAAGCAGTATTTATATTTCCCGTTTAAACAGAAGAACTACCAAGATTGCTGTGGTTCAAACACCTGATTGATAAGGGTTATTTTTCATTAAAAAGATCAATTGTTTTTTCAAGGGCCTTATCAAATTTTGCCCAGGTTTCTTCTTTTGTCAGATCTGTAGTAATAAATGTTTTATTGAACTTCGAAAGAAGAGTGAAATACACATAACCCCCAATCATTAATTGAAAAGCATGATTAAGGGATGTATCTTTATCGCTTATTGCAAAAATTTTCCCGATTTGCGAATTGGTGTATTTAAATAGATCTTTTGTTTCTTTATTGTTCTCCAGCAATTGCCAACGCAAAATTTCCTGCGTCAGTTTATTTTCACGCAATTCTTTGGTGCCTTCTTTTGCAAATTGTTTCAGATCTTCTACACTGCTTTTTTCCTTGTCATCCAAAACCAATAAAGACTTAAAAAAATCCCCTTTTTGTGCATATTGCAAAAGCAGACCTTTTAACCCTCCAAAATATCGATAAATAAGTTCTTTAGAAACACCGGCCTCTTTTGCAATAGCGTTAATGCCAACACCTTGCGGCCCTTTAACTTTTAAAATAGATAAAAATGCATCATATATTTTCTTTTCGGTGGCCGGACGGTCTTTCTTCATTGCAATTGGTTTAAATCTAAAACATCACCCAATTTTATATTGTTTTTCAGAAAAGGAGGGTAATGTTCCTGCATTAATTCTAACATAAATTGAAGCGGCACTTCATCAAAAGTGCCATAATCTTCTAAATATTCCATAAAAGAAAGATTCCCTGTCTTATCAAACTCCTGAAATAAAGAATCGTTTTCTCCATCAAATTCTAATGTGCTTACACCTAATCTATCGCATAATTCAAAATTAAAAGCGGGAGTAGCTTTTACCCATTTATTATTTAAAAATAGTGCTACATACCCATGAGGTACCAGCACATCCGATCCAAATTTTTCTACAATATGTTCTATCGCTATATGGTTCTTAACCTTTGCCAATCCCAATCTTGCAGGAATATTATTAGCTCTTAAAAAACTGATCAATAAAACTGCTTTGTCCAGACAATGCCCGTTTTTATGCCGAATAATTTCTGAAGCTTTCCAGTCTGTCTTCTTCAAACTGAATCGGTATGGATAATATGGCCAAAAATCCCTTACATGAATATATAATTTTATGGCGATTTCTTTTTCAGAAAGGCCTTGCAAATCTATTTTATTTAGATGATCTTTAACTATTTCAGAGTGATAATCAAAATTATAACTCTTTTCTAAATTAGGGTCAATCATTTGTTTTACAGTATTTTAAATGGTTCATTTTATATGAACAGGCTAATATTTGGTAAATATAAATATTTAATTATATTTGTAACCACCCGGTAACATATTTTTTTGCAATATATGTTACCACTTAGTAACTTATAAATAATATTTTCATGGAAGCATATATTTATGATGCTGTTAGAACGCCCAGGGGCATCGGAAAAAAAACAGGAAGCCTCGCGCAGGTAAGTCCCGTAGAACTGACCACTACTTTGTTAAAGGCACTAAAAGAGCGCAATAATCTGGACACCTCTTTGGTAGAAGATCTCATAATGGGATGTGTAACCCAGGCAGGAGAGCAAGGGGGCAATGTTGCAAAAGTTGCGGCTCAATGCTCCGGTTATGGAGATCACCTGGCGGCAGTATCATTAAACAGGTATTGTGCTGGATTAGAGGCCGTGAATCAGGCTGCGGCAAGAATACGTTCAGGTTGGTCCAACTTAATTATTGCAGGTGGAGTTGAATCTATGTCTAGAGTTCCTATGGGAATTGATGGTTCAGCCTGGGTGATGGAACCGGATGCAGCCTTTGGGAAATTTGTACCACAAGGAATTTCTGCAGATCTGATCGCTACTAAATATGGGTATTCCCGACAAGATCTGGATACTTTTGCATTCGCTTCACAACAACGGGCTGCCAAAGCCCGTGCAGCAGGTTATTTTAACAGATCAATGATCCCTGTAAAGGATATTAACGGGTTTACGCATTTAGCACAAGATGAATATATTCGATCTGATACCACACTGGAAACATTAGCAGGTTTAAAGCCTTCTTTTGCCATGATGGGTGAAATGCTTTTTGATCAAACCGCAATTGACGCGTATGTAAATATAGAACGCATTAATCATATCCATCATGCAGGAAATTCTTCCGGTTTGGTAGATGGTGCTGCTTTGATGTTGATAGGAAACAAAGAAGTAGGTGAAAAACTTGGGCTTACACCCAGGGCGATCATTAGAATGGGTTCAGTAATTGGTTCGGAGCCATTAATTATGTTGGAAGGACCAACCCCGGCTACTAATAAGGCACTAAAAATGGCTGGCATGAACGCTTCGGATATTGACTTATGGGAAGTTAATGAAGCCTTTGCCGTTGTACCCTTAAGATTAATGGAAAATCTAAAAATAGATCATTCCATAGTCAACGTAAATGGAGGCGCAATTGCAATGGGCCATCCGCTTGGGGCAACAGGATGTATGATCCTTGGTACTGCTCTGGATGAGTTGGAGCGTCAGGGAAAAAGCACCGCTTTAGCCACACTTTGTGTAGGAGGAGGAATGGGTATTGCTACCATAATTGAACGGGTTTAACCAATAACTAAAAAGAGGATTCATAATGAAACATATAAAATATAAAATAGACCCGGATGGCATTGCTTTTATAACCTGGGATGTAGAAAATTCCGCTGTAAATATTATGAATGCTGAAACCCTTGAAGATTTTTTTACCAGGATGGGGGAAGCATTACAAGAC
>JAENXB010000007.1 GCA_016649785.1 Flavobacteriaceae bacterium | reverse complement strand
TTTCATAAAGCCTTCAAAATGGGTGTCCAGTCTGCGGCGACCTATTTTATCGCCCCCGGGTCTTGGAATATAACCTCTCCCAAAGCGACCCAACAAAGGACCTACCAGCATAATGGAACCTCTTAACCCGCTTCCTTCCTGCTTAAAGGCTTCACTCTCCAGGTAATCCAAATCTATGGTCTCGCTTATAAAACTATAGCTCCCTTTCCCTAATTTTTCAACTTTTACCCCTAAATTTTTGAGTAGGGAAATTAGCTTATTTACATCAAGTATATTGGGGATATTGTGAATTATTACTTTTTCCGGGGTTAAAAGTACCGCACATAAAATTTGGAGGGTTTCGTTTTTTGCACCTTGTGGTTGTATACTTCCACTTAATGCATGGCCTCCTTCAATTTGGAAAGTTCCCATAAAAATTTAATTTTTTAATATCGTTTTCTTCCGCGCGGATTATGACTGACCTTTTTGGGAGGAGTTTTAAATTTCTTGTTTCCTCTCAATAAATTGGCGGCTTCGCTTAAATCTTCCTCGCTGTTTTTCAGGTTGATCTTTCCACCGCTCAGTTCATTTAGATGCCCAAAGATAATATCGTCATCTACGGTTTCCCTGTTCCAGTTGAGATAGGATTTTTTCATGTGATTAGCAATGGCGTAGGTCAAGGCTTCTTTCAAGTCCCCTTCTTCCATTTTCACAGCCTCATCGATCATCCTTTTTATATTGTTTCCGTAAAACCGGTATTTCGGAAAATTCTGAGGATATTCCATAGGTTCAGGACGTTTTGCCAAAAGTTCCTTGGACGGTTTTGGAAAAGGCGATTCCACATCGAGTTGAAAATCGCTGATTATAAATAGCTGATCCCATAATTTATGCTGAAAATCAGGTACATCCCGTAAATGCGGGTTCATGTTCCCCATAACCGCGATTATAGCCCTAGCCTCTTTATTTCGTTCCTTATCGTCTTCAAGAGAAACGGCATGTTCGACCATTTTTTGCAAATGACGCCCATATTCAGGTATAATAAGCTTACTCCTTTCAGAGTTATATTCTAATTCGTATATCAAAATTGAAAATTAAAGGTGATAATTAAATTGGTAGAAATTATATTGTCTGCAAAATACAAAATATTATTCAACTGCTCTAAAATTTGAAATTTTTAAAAAATATTTTTTTTAGCTGAAATTCAGGTCATAAAGAAATAACTCCTTCTACTTCTCTCCCTATTTGCTTGTAAATTTCAATAACAGCATCAGGGTTTTTCATCCTGACGTTTATGGATAAACTGGTGTACTTCCCTTTTTTGGATAACCTTGTATTTATCACGGCTCCCATATTGTCAAAGATCACTTCAATTTGTTCAATTTTTGATGGCTTGGTTGGCACTATGAATTTATACAAATATTCGGTAGGCCAAATTGAGGTATCTTGCAACTGTGCTTTTAATTTCTTATAAAATTCTTCCGGATTTTTAGCTGGCTCCATATTTTTTTCTCTTTCATTAGACTGCAAAAATACAAAATTATGATTCATTTTTTTTATCAATTACAAATACCGAAATTTGCTGCGTGCAAAATAAAAGAATTGTAATTACCGGCGGACCCGGTACCGGAAAATCGTCTGTGATAAGTAACCTGGAATCTAAAGGGCATTACTGCTTTCACGAGATCTCCAGGCAAATTACCTTAGAAGCCCAGGAACAGGGAATTGACCAACTGTTTTTGGATGACCCATTGTTATTTAGCGAAAAACTACTGGAAGCGCGCATAAAGCAGCATCAGAATGCACGTGAACCTTCCAGAAAATTGGTGTTTTTGGACCGGGGAATTCCGGATGTGGTTGCCTATATGGATTATTTTGGAACCACCTATCCTTCAAAATTCAGGGATGCCTGCACTGATCATAAATACAATCGCGTTTTCTTAATGCCGCCCTGGGATGAGATTTACACGACAGATAACGAACGTTACGAATCCTTTGAGCAGGCGCAAAACATATATGAATACCTAAAAAAAGCCTATATTACATTTGGTTACCAACCTATTGAAGTCCCCAAACAATCAATAGAAAACCGCAGCGATTTCATATTAAATAACCTTGATATTTAATTTTGCAAGAGGCAAAACACATATTACAAAAGTACTGGGGACACGAATCTTTTAAATCCCTTCAGGAAGAGATCATAAATGGTGCTTATAACAATAAGGACCTGATCGCCCTATTGCCTACGGGCGGAGGAAAATCCCTTTGCTTCCAGATCCCGGCGCTTCTTAAAGACGGGATTTGCATTATAGTATCACCACTGGTGGCTTTAATTGAGGACCAGGTAAAATCCCTTCAAAACAAAGGAATTAAAGCGCTGGCAATTACCGGTGGGATCTCCTATCAGGAATTGGATGCCCTTTTGGATAATTGCATCTATGGAAATTATAAGTTTTTGTATCTCTCTCCCGAGCGATTACAGCAGGACCTGGTGCAACAACGCATCAAACAAATGAATGTGAATTTAATTGCGGTAGATGAAGCGCATTGCATTTCGCAATGGGGACACGATTTCAGGCCGGCGTATTTAAATATTTCCGTATTGAGGGAATTACATCCCGAAGTGGCAATTATTGCATTAACCGCTTCTGCTACCAAAGAGGTGGTTCGGGATATTCAGGATAAACTCCTGCTTCGGGAACCCCTGATCTTTAGAAAATCCCTGGAACGAAAAAATATAGCCTTCCGGGTTCTTTTTACTGAAGATAAATTGTACAGGCTGCAACAATTGTTGCAGGATAAGAATGAAAGCGCCATTATTTACGTGAGAAGCCGAAACGCAACTCAGGAAATTTCCAGGGAACTCCAGCAGCGGGGTTACACAACGGCTGCTTTTCACGGAGGTTTATCCAGCAAGGAAAAATCGGCAAAACTCAACTCCTGGCTAAGGGAAGATGTGAAAATCATGGTTGCCACCAATGCCTTTGGAATGGGCATTGACAAACCTAATGTGCGTCATGTTATACATTTGAATTTACCCGAAAGTATTGAAAGTTATTTTCAGGAAGCCGGGCGTGCCGGGCGTGACAATGAATTGGCCACCGCAACTATTATTACCAATAAAAGCGATATTCCCATTCTTAAAAATCAATTCTTAAAGTCTTTGCCCGATCTGAAATTTGTGATCCTGGTGTATAAAAAATTGGTTGCCTATTTTCAAATTGCTTACGGCGAAGGCGTGGATACGAGCCACGATTTCAATTTTGCCGAATTTTGCAGTCATTATCAGTTGAATACTTCAAAAACCTACAATACCATACAATTGCTGGATAGGATAAGCATTGTTAAACTTTCTCAGCAATTTCAGAAAGCGGCCAGTCTTCAATTTATCATTTCAAACAAACAGCTTTTTTATTATTTGGAGGAGAATCCTAAATTTGATCCGGTTGTAAAAGCAATTTTAAGGACCTATGGCGGAATATTTGAAAACAAAATGCCTCTTAATTTATCCTCCATTTGTAAAAAATCGGGGACTATAGAATCTGAAGTTATTTCAATTTTGAATCAGCTACATCGCGATAAAATAGTAGAATTTGAACATCAGCAACACGATGCTTCCATAATTTTTTTAGTGCCGCGGGAAGATGAAAGCAGTATTTACCCATTTGGAAAATACATAAAAAACCAGGCGAAGAATAAAACCGACAAAATTGAAGCCATATTGGCTTATGTTGAAAATGATAAAATTTGCCGCAGCAGGCAATTATTAACATATTTTGGCGAAACCGACACAAAGAATTGCGGGATCTGCTCTGTGTGTAAACCTGTAGATTCCAATATCAGAAAAGAAACCATCAAACGAATTTACCTGGAAATCATGGACTTTTTGAAAACCGGGGACAGAAGTTCACGGGAGCTGGTTGCTGCCCTGCCCTATCCCGAAGCCGGAATTTTAAAAGTGCTTCAATTATTAATGGATAAGGAAATTATTGGCTTAACACCTACCAATACCTACAAACTAAAATAACTATGAGAAATTTACGCATTGTATTTATGGGAACTCCCGAATTTGCGGTTACTGCGCTTCAGGAAATTATCAAAGCCAATTACAACGTGGTAGGCGTTGTAACTGCTCCTGATAAACCAGCCGGGCGAGGCAGAAAACTTCAACAAAGCGCAGTGAAGGAATATGCTCTTTCCCAGGGATTGCCAATTTTGCAACCCACAAACCTGAAATCCCCTGAATTTCTAGATGAATTAAAGGCTTTACAAACTAACCTTCAGGTGGTTGTCGCTTTTAGAATGTTGCCAAAAGTGGTTTGGCAACTACCGGAATACGGCACTTTTAATCTTCACGCTTCCTTACTTCCTCAATATCGGGGTGCTGCTCCAATAAATTGGGCAATCATATATGGGGAAACAACAACTGGTGTTTCTACCTTTTTTATTGATGAAAAAATTGACACCGGAGCAATGATCCTTCAAAAAGAGGTTTCCATATCACCCGATGAAAATGTGGGAGAACTTCATGACAAACTGATGATTACCGGGGCAAAGTTGATTTTAGAAACCCTGGAACTAATTAAAAACGATAAGGTCAATCCTCAAAAACAGGGCGATCATCCGCTTTTAAAAGAAGCTCCTAAGCTCACTAAGGAAAACACCCGAATTAACTGGGAAGCGCCGGCACATCAAATCTATAATCACATTCGCGGATTGGATCCTTATCCGGCTGCCTGGTCCTTTTTTCAAAATGGAACTGAACAGAGTTTGATCAAGATATTCGAGGTTGGAATCTTCCTTGAATCGCATGAGTATGCTGTGGGGAAATTAATCGTAGAAAATAATGAATTAAAGGTTGCCGTGCGGGACGGATTTATCATTTTAAAGGAAATTCAGTTGCCCGGGAAAAGAAAAATGAAGTCAAAAGAATTATTGAATGGCTATCATTTTGAATCAGAAGCCAAAGTTCTCTAAAGCCTTATCACCATTGAAATGTGGGATTTTTACAAAAATCAATCTAAGTTATTAACAAAATACCCAAGTTATTAACAAAATCTCGTATTTCCCTTGTTATTACTTGCACGGCTGAGAAATCCACATAAATTTGTAATGCAAATTAACAGAAAGTTTAACCAACAATTAATTTAAAATTCAAATTATGAACAAAACAGATTTAATCGATGCTATGGCTGAAAACGCAGGTATTTCAAAAGCTGCAGCAAAAAAAGCATTAGAATCATTCTTGGAAAATGTTGAAAAATCATTAAAAAATGGTGATCGTGTTTCCATGGTAGGATTTGGGTCTTGGTCAGTATCTAAAAGAGCTGCACGTGAAGGCAGAAACCCACAAACCGGAAAAACTATTAAAATTGCTGCAAAAAATGTAGTTAAATTTAAAGCCGGTGCAGATTTACAAAAAGCTGTAAACTAATAATTTGTATTAGAAAAACTCAAAACTCTCCTTCGGGGGAGTTTTTTTTTGAAAAATAATGACATAAATCATTTAATAGTATTAATTTAATCTTTAGCTTTAATCAAAAGAATGCGATTATGATAGCTTTAAAACCCGCCAAAGGTATGCTTTTAGTGGCAGAACCCTCAATTATTGGAGATGCGTCCTTTAACCGGTCGGTGGTTCTTCTAGCAGAACATTCCGAGAGCGGCTCCATCGGATTTATATTGAATAAGGTATTGGATTTCACTTTGAAAGACCTGATCCCCGAACTCAATAAAGGCTTTAAAATTTACAATGGGGGGCCTGTGGAACAGGACAACCTTTATTTTATTCACAAAATCCCGAACCTCATCCCGGAGAGTATTGAAATTTCAAACGGAATTTATTGGGGCGGTAATTTTGAGGCCATAAAGGAATTGATCCTGAAAGGTTTGATCACCGATAAACAGATCAGGTTCTTTTTAGGCTATTCCGGTTGGGATGCAGAGCAATTGAAGGAGGAGTTAAATTCCAATTCCTGGATCGTCACACCCCAAAAGGATGCAAAGGATATAATTGAAAGGCCTTATCGCTCATTTTGGAAAGATAAAATGGTTGAATTGGGTGGGAATTACATATTATGGGCAAATGCTCCGGAAAACCCAAGCTATAATTAACTCAACCTTGCTTTCATATTTAATTTTGAAAGCAATTCTTTTGCCACCTCTACTCCAAATTCTTTTTTACGGTATTTGGTAATTGGTTGTATTCCAACAATCACATTGGTAATAAACAACTCGTCTGCCTTTTGAAGCTCAAAAGGAGAAATAGCGACTTCTTCAACTTCCAGATCAGGTATTGTTTTTATAATTTCCAAAATTTGTTTTCGAACAATTCCATTTAAAGCCCCTTCGCTAAGTGGCGGTGTTTTTATTTTATTTTCTTTTACTAAAAAGATGTTCCCGTTTAAGGCTTCTACCACGGTTTTATTTTCATTCAAGATCAAACAGTTCTGATAACCGTTTTCCCTGGCGTAAATACTGCCCAAAACATTCACAGCACGGTTATTTGATTTAATAGTGGATAAAAGTCCGCTGTTGATATAATGGTCTTTAAAAAGTTCCACTTCGTAAAGATCTTCCTTCAATAAATAAAAAGGATCCGGCAATTTTTCTGCCAGTATCACATATTCAATATTTAGGGTTTCCGGGCTGTAATAACCGCCTTGTTTTCTATAAACTGTAAACCGGATTCGCGCCGGTGAAGATTCCAGGTTATTTTCCCTGATCAGGTTTAGGATTTCCTCCTCTAAAAACTCAGGGGAAAAATTGACGGGAATTTCCATACGCATAATACGCATTGAGGCCATCAGCCTGAAATAATGATCCTCCCAAAAAATAATTTTTCCGTGTATTGCCCGAATGGTTTCAAATACAGAATCCCCATAAAGGAGTCCCCTGTTTTGAACCGATATATTGGCCTGATCGTTTTCTACTGATCTTCCATTTAAATTTATCATAAAAAAAACCCCGCTTTTATTATTAAACGGGGCAAAGGTACTATTTAAATAAGGAATTTTAATTCGATCCCAATACCTGTTTAAGGTCGGATATCATATTTTCCCAAAGCATCTTCCCTTCATCTACCTCGTCATCGTCAGCAAAATCGGTGATCATGATAGAAACATCTTTGGTAATTTCATCTACTTGAATCCTGATCTCAAAGTAATAAGGGGTTTCATCATCAACCTCCCATCTGAATTTAACGCGCTCCCCATTTTTTTTACTTAAAAGTTTGGCTTCTTCTTCAGACCCGTCCCAGATAAAGGTAAATAGCTCTCCACGTGAATTAACATCATCTGCATACCATTCACTAAGACCGGAAGGTGTTGAAATATATTGATATAATAACGAAGGAGATGCCTGAATAGGAAATTCCATTTCGAACTTAATTTTATCTTTCATGCTTTTTTTCTTAGATTTCAGGCAATGTAATTATTTATTACAAACATTGAAAGAAAACAAAAGTAATATTTCAGAAAATAATGTTTGCCTCCCACCAAATAGTTTTTATATTTGCAGCCGCAAACTGAGGAGTCCAATTGCTTTTGAATTGCAATTTTTCACTTTTATATTATTTGCGGCAGCACAACATTTTGGCGAGGTAGCTCAGTTGGTTAGAGCGCAGGATTCATAACCCTGAGGTCACGGGTTCAAATCCCGTTCTCGCTACAAGTAAAACAATGCAAAGCCGGGATTTATTTCCCGGCTTTTTTTATTAAGGTACAACATAGATAGAACATATTAAATGGCCATAACCTGATAAAGTGGGTTTTACCCCTTGATCAATTTCTTGAGATTATTCCGGAAAAAAATTTCCCTCTGGAAAGTGCTGTATTTAAAACTCCGAAGCATACAAAAAGTCTTACAAAATTGAGTAATATAGCACTCCCAAATAAGGCCTTTTTATTTGGTACTCAAATTACCTTCTTCAGATTAATTAGAGTTGATGATAATTTGGCACTAAAACTTTTACGTGAAGGACTTACAAAAAGCTATAAAGTTTATGATCTTAAGCACTTTAGCATTCTCGCTAATGAATGTTTTTGTGAAGTATTTAGTATATTTTAACGCTCATGAATTAGTGTTTTTCAGGTCGCTTGGGTCGTTGATTTTGACAATGTCTTATCTGGTGTATTACAAAATCCCCCTCTTAGGGAATAAAAGAATATTATTGGTATTAAGGGGCCTGTTTGGAGTTACCTCTATGACCTTGTTTTTCATGTCATTAAAATATTTACCGGTAGGATCTGCGGTATCCTTGAGATATATTGCCCCTATTTTTGCGGCAATATTCGCAGTATTTATTCTAAAAGAAAAAATAAAAATGCTACAATGGTTGTTTTTTGCCATTGCATTTGCCGGAGTACTCATTCTTAAAGGCTATGATTCACAAGTAAGTAACATTGGGCTCTTCCTTGTATTAGGTGCTTCTGTTTTTAGCGGATTGGTTTTTATTTTAATCAACAAAATAGGAAAACAAGATCACCCTGTTGTAATCGTCAATTATTTTATGGCTATTGCAACTGTTGTGGGAGGTGTTTTATCTATCAATAATTGGGTTACCCCAACTGGAGTTGAATGGTTTTTGCTATTAGGTCTAGGAATTTTTGGTTTTTTTGGTCAGTTGTTTATGACCAAAGCTTTTCAAATAGCTTCTACAAATCAGGTGGCGCCTATAAAATATGTTGAGGTTATTTTTACAGTATTAATAGGCATATTCTGGTTTGGAGAAATTTATACGTTTTGGAGTATTTTAGGAATTTTTTTAATTATAACCGGCCTAATTTTAAATGTTCTTTTTAAGCAAAAGTCTGCCTGATCATTCTTTTTTTGAATCGGGTTCAAGCTTTGAACGGAATTAACATTTTGTATTTTGCCTTCTCCTCTCTACTTAAGCTGGTTCGTTGTCCAGCGCCTTGATTTCCTTTTTATAACCGGATGGCAGGATCAGGGCTTTCAACAGCCAATCAACCTTCATGCTTCTGCCCAGCTTATACAGCCCAATCAAAGGGTATAAAAGGGAGGTTCTCCGGAAGTTGAGCAATTCACGAACCTGTTGCGGCACTACCAGTGTTTGGGCCTCCAGTAGAAGCTTGTAGCGTATCACTCCCAGATGTTTGCGATACTGACTGAACAGGTCTTTAGTGTAAGTGCTGTATTTCAAATTTTGGTGCAAGTGCCCCTGCCGCATTTTTTCCCATTCTTCAAAAGATTCGGGCAAACCCCTCACTCCCATCCTGGTCCCAACCCTATAAAAAACATCGAACACTTCTTGCTTTTCGGTTCGGTTCAGCTCACGTTCCAGCACTTCAAAGGACCTGATGGAATAATCGATGAGCATGAAGAGTACATCCCTGTAAGCCCAGTCCGGAATGTTTGCGCCGCGCTTCGCTTCCACGCTGGCATGTATCGCCGCCATGGCATCAATTGCACGCAGTGCCGATTGTTTCTCGGAAAAAACTATTGCCCTGGCATAGGAAACAGTTGAAAAAAGCCTCCCCAGGGGATCGGCTGGAAGGCGGCCCGTAAAGTATAGCCAGTCTACGGCCTTGCTGAGTGCAAACTCTGCCGATGCACCAGCGAATATGAAAAGAATGGTGTCACCCTTCCCCCAGATTTCCCGCACCACCGAGTGCTTATCCACAAAATATTCCATACTCCTAAATTAACCAATTTTCAATTCCTCTAGGCTTCTTTTCTACTATATGGCAATGATAGTTGACATCACTCCGATCCAGATTCCAAAGATGCCCAATAGCTAAAATTTTGATTGCTCATGTTGTATCATTCAAAGTTGAAAAGCATCGGGAATACAAAAGTCACCAGGATTGCCCATACGATATAAACAGGCAAAAAGGAAGCAATGCTGTTTTCAACCTTCTCCACTTTATTGCTGTCTTTCATTGCCTGGAATTGTCTGAAAGTCACAATGAGCAAATTTGTAATGATAAGGATGTTACTGCCTAAAACCGCAAGTCTGTTTGGTGTAATTCCCCATTCTGAAATTCTGAAAACAATAGCTGATAGTGCGATTCCATTTACAATAATTGTCACAATCGATAGACCCAGCAACGCCAGTGCTCCAATTTTGTTATCGGGGTTTTTTGAGGTCTCAGCAATGGAGAACAGGATTATTGCCATTACCCCAATTAACAGCACATTAAAGATCAATAAAAAATTTCTGTCAATATATGGATCCTTGCCGGTAAAGATTACCGCAAACAGGTAAATTACAAGCATTATGAGCAATAATGGTGTAAAAACCTTCGCGATCACCGGAGAAACCTTGTTTACCAATTGGGGATTTGTTCGAACAAGGTAGGTTCCTACAATTGGGGAAGCAGCAAGGCCCCATATGGCTATGTATTCAAAGTAAAACTCTTTAATCGAAAGATCAATGAGCTCAAATAGTCCCAAAGTAATTCCGGTCATTAAACCACCGGCAATAAGTAAAATTGTAGTCATTACCACCAAGTCTCCATTAAATCTCAGGAATTCCAGCCATTTTTGGTAATTATTCAACTTGCCCCCAACGAACGTAAATCCTAAAATAGCCCATAAAAGCAATGGTAGGTGAATGAAGGCCAGGATAAGGGTATCGCTTTCTTCGTTGTTTGGAAGCAAGTTTATATAGACTGCTAAACCTAAAACAGCTAAAGAAAGAATAATTAGTTTTTTGGTCTGGACTTTTTGTTTCCAGGCAAAATATACTGTCAGCAAGGGAAAAACCACAAAGGCGATATTTCGGGGATAAAAATATTCTGGATCGAGACCGGTGAATTCAGGAATCTTTGCTATGATACCTGCAACGAAAGAAGCCATAATTACAAAGATCAATTCCTTATTTGTCCCCCAGGAAATTTCTTCACTCTCAAAGTTTAGTCGTTCCTTCCATATCCGGGCAGTTGTTGTTTCCTGAATGTCAGGAAAAACAAGGTTAAACTCCCTCTTGAAAATCAGTTTATTGGCCCGGTACAGTTTTTCCAATTGCCCCGGATTGTCTATGTTATTTATGATCTCATTTCTCATCTTGCCGGTCTGTTTTTGTATTCCTATCTATTTCTGTGATCTGATTAACTTTTCCAATACTCCAAGATGATCATTGAAGGCCTTTTTACCCTCTGTGGTCATAAAATATTTAGTATTAGGTTTCCTGCCTATAAATGACTTTTCCACTCCAATAAACGCTTCTTTTTCCAATGCTTTAAGATGGCTTGCCAAATTGCCATCGGTCACCTCAAGAAATTCCTTGAGGGAACTGAAATCAATTCTGTCATTCACGGCCAGTGCCGACATAATACCGAGCCGGATCCTGCTTTCAAATGCTTTATGTAAACCATCTATAGATATTTTCACCTTTCGTACTTATAATTCATATGAATACCATAAATAATATGGGCAACTCCAAAACCAAAAGCCCAGAATAATAACCCATACTCAACAAACCAGGAGCCGATCAATCCCAGGATTATCTCTGTAAGCCCTAAGATCTTAACTTCTTGATAGGTATACTGGCCGGCATTGAATAAGGCCAGCCCATAAAACAATAAGCTAAATGGAGCAACTAATCCGATCAGTCCTTTCAAGACCATAAAAAGGATGAGAAGTCCACCTACGACAAGGGGAACCATCATATTGACCAGAAGCTGCTTAGCTGTAGGATTCCAAAGTTTTTCATTCCTTTTACCTGCTCTTTTGTAGGAAAGAAAAACAGCCGTGCCTAAAGCCAGAATTAGTATTGTAATGGCCAACAAAATGACCTCCGGCAAACTGAAAGAGGAACTTCCTGAGGAACTATAAAATAATTCATCCGGATGGAAATTTAAAAATGTGTAAGCAATATAACCCCCTAACAATGCGTAGATACCTGCCATGATTCCCGCCCAACCCGAGAGGGACAGAAATTTGGAGGAGCGCTCCATCATAGAACGTATCTCAGTAATGTCCTGAATATAATCCTGTTCTTTTTTCATTTAAAAGTACTTTGAAATTCAAAGTTAATAAAACGAAATGAAACTTTTACATTTAGGATATAAAAAAATCGGCGTTTTATTTCAAATTTGGCCATTCTAAATTTATATAAAATATAGGAGGACTTCTGATTTCGGCAAATTCAAAACAAAATAATGAAGCAATTATAAAACCAGCAATCCGTGCTCTTTTAATTGACGGATCGGTTTTGAAAACCAAAACAATTCAAAATCCTCAAAATAAGTTTCAAAGTCGTTTTTTAATTGGGCAAAAGAAGTTTGTTTCTCTTGATGAGGCGTTAATTGCTCCAAAACATTTAACAACCATTCCCCCATTTCTTTTTCCATAATTATCTGGAATGTCTCAGTGGTATCATGAAATGTCATTTTAAGCTGGTGCCTGGTTATACCCCTTTTGGTTTTTATCTGTTCATCAATCAGTGGCATTCCGCCTAACCATAGGACCTTTGCGGTAGGTTGTATGGTAAAGTTGGGTTCAGCTCCTAAATAACTTTGAATTAAGTTGGTTTTGATCTGTGTCTTCGGAATTTTGAAATCAAACCATTCTTGTAGCGGCATTTCAAATCCAATACCGTGCATAAAATTAAAGAGTGATTTCTTTAACCCGTAGCTGAATTTACTGTGATCAATTCCTGTTTTATCTTTAAAATCAACATCGTTATTCGCAAATGTAATGTCTTTGAAGATTGGCGTGACCCCATATTCTGAAGGATTTAAGCCAATGGGACTGTGCGCCGTCAAAGCAAACTGATGCCAAAATCCGGATTGTAAAACACCAATTTCAAAAAGTTGCCGTACCATTTCCAAACTATCCACGGTTTCTTGTATCGTTTGTGTTGGGTAGCCATACATTAAATAGGAATGAACCATAATGTTGGCTTCGGTTAAATTGCGGGTAACCTGCGCCACCTGCGCTACGGTAACGCCTTTTTCTATCAATTTGAGCAAGCGGTCTGAAGCTACTTCAAGTCCACCGGAAATAGCGATACATCCGGAGGCTTTGAGTAACATACAAAGATCCCGTGTAAAGTTCTTTTCGAACCGAATATTGGCCCACCAGGTTAGACTGAGCTTTCGTTTAATGATTTCAATTGCCAGCGCTTTCATCAGCGATGGAGGTGCGGCTTCATCCACAAAATGAAAACCATTTTCCCCGGTTTGCGCGATAAGTTCTTCCATTCTATCCACTAATAACCTGGCAGCAACGGGTTGGTAGGTTTTAATATAATCTAATGAAATATCACAGAAAGTGCATCTCCCCCAATAGCAGCCGTGGGCCATGGTGAGTTTATTCCAGCGCCCATCACTCCAAAGGCTATGCATTGGATTTGCAATTTCTATTACCGAAATATAATCGGCGAGCAGCAGATCTGAATAATCTGGCGTGCCTACCTCCATCTGTCTATAATCAGATCTTGTTGAATTGTTTTTGTAGGTAACTTCCCCGTTCTCCAGTAAAAATGTTCTTTTGAAAAGATCGTGATCAGGATTCTCCGATGTAGGATTCAAAACATTGGATATCAAAAGTTCTATGGGTAACTCCCCATCATCGAGGGTGATGTAATCAAAGAACTCAAAAACCCGGATATCTGAAACAGAGCGCAGTTCGGTATTTGGAAATCCACCTCCCATGGAAACAGGCAGTTTTGGGTAGTTGGATTTTATAAATTGGGCACAACGAAAAGCACTGTACAAATTCCCCGGAAAGGGCACAGAAATACAAATTAGTTTGGGTTGTACCGTTTTTAACCTTTCTTCAAGAATTTTTATAGTGATATTATCTATAAAGGTAGGTTCCGTGTGTAGTTGTTCATATAGTTCGTCAAAGGAATTGGCGCTTCGTCCTAATCGCTCGGCATAACGGCTAAAGCCAAAATTATCGTCTATACATTCAATAATAAAATCGGAAAGATCCTCGATGTATAAGGTGGCTATATGTTTTGCTTTATCCTGCATTCCCATAGAACCAAATGCCCAATCCATATCATCCAACTGCTCGAACCGGGATGCCCGGGGCAAAAAATTATCTGTGCAAATTTGCCTCGCGAAGGTTTGGTTTTTTCCTTGCAAAAACCGGATCACTTCATCTAATGGCTGCAGGTATTGTTCTTTTAAGGCATAAATGCGTTCACAATTTTCGGAAACAATTGAATCCTTTTCAAAAGCGATGTCAAACAATTCCATGAAGGTCTTTTTGGAAAAAAGTTCCAGGATAACTTCAATACCCAGATCCATTTGAAAGGCAGCTGCTTTTTTGATATTTAAAAATCCCTTTAAATACGCCGTTGCGGGATAGGGCGTATTTAATTGGGTAAAAGGCGGGGTAATGAGTAAGATGTCTTTCAAAATTGCGGGTTAAATTAAATGCTGACAAAGGTAGTTTATTGTTCGCTTTTTAGAATTTCTCTAACGGCCTGTTTGTATTGGATCGCATTATTTGCTTTTTTGATCTTCTTAAAAGTTTTCTGCGGATTTGAAAACGATTGGGAAAAGTATCCCCAAAAACCCTGCATTTTCATTTTAATAGGAATTGGGCCAGATAAGGCTGCGTCATACTGCTCGTAAATGGTATCGTGAAATTGACTGAATATCTCCCATCTGTTTTCAGGATAGTCGTATGTATTATTTTTTATCATCCCTGGCAGAAAAGGGTTGGCAATAAGACCTCTCCCAATCATCCAGTTGCCAATCACGGGGAAACGCTCCTGCCTGCTTTTAAATTCAGCTACAGAAGTGATATCGCCATTGTAATACAAGGTGTGTTTTGTATTGTCTATACATTTTTGGAATGCGTCCAGATCTACACCTCCTTTATAGAGTTGCTTTCCAATGCGGGCGTGAATTGCAATGTTTTTAAGAGGATATTTATCTAAAACAGGCAAGGCGCCAAGAATTTCATCGCTGTTTTCATAACCCATCCGCATTTTCATGGATACCACGATATTTGTTTCTGAATGGGCCCGGTTGAGAATATGGTCAATTTTATCGGGATCACTTATCAAGCCGGAACCCATACCGCGTTTTGTCACCATAGGATAAGGACAACCCAGATTCCAGTTGAGCTCTTTATAGCCAAATTGCTGAATATATTTTGCGACAAACAAAAATTCATCAGCGTCATTTGTTATTACCTGCGGAATTAACTCCGGGGTTGTATTGTTTTCAGGCAAAATATCGCGTTCGTAAGACGCCTTAACTATCAACTTTCCGTCTAACCGAATGTATGGCGAATAGAAGGTGTCAATACCTCCAAAGTAATGATGAAAGGCATTTCGAAACCGAAAATCGGTAAATCCTTGTAAAGGGGAAGCGTAAAGTTTAAAACTCATATTATTTTTATTGCGGCAAAGATAGGTTGAAAAGTTGAAGTTGTCAGGTAGTATGGAATGCTCACAATGAACCCTATATTTTATTCAGAATTGATTTTTCATTTCATCCAATATTTCCCGACCAATTTTGATGGTAACTATTAAAATCTTAATTTACGATGAAGTTCAAATACGAATAAATTCTTCTGAAAAAATGAAACATATTGTTGTACTTACCGGCGCGGGAATAAGCGCAGAAAGTGGTATAAAAACATTTAGGGATTCCGATGGATTATGGGAAGGCCATGACATTATGGAAGTTGCTTCCCCGGTTGGGTGGGAAAATAATATGAAGAAGGTCCTTGAGTTTTATAATCTTCGGCGCCAACAATTGCTGAAAGTAAATCCAAATCCCGCGCATTATGATCTCGTTAAGCTGGAAGAGAAATTCCGGGTAAGCATCATTACACAAAATATAGATGATTTACACGAGCGGGCCGGCAGTAAAAAAGTGATCCATTTGCACGGAGAACTATTAAAAGTTAGAAGCACTTTTGACGAAGACCTGATAATGGACTGGAAAAAGGATTTGAATATGGGCGATTTTTGTGAATATAAACACCAGTTAAGGCCTCACGTGGTTTGGTTTGGAGAAGCTGTTCCCATGTTTTCGAAAGCGACTGAATTAACCGAACAGGCTGATATTTTGATCATTATTGGGACTTCAATGCAAGTCTATCCCGCCGCAGCGCTTGTGGATTTTGTAAAAAAAGGTACTCCCATCTATTTTATTGATCCAAATCCATCTATAAATTCTAGTCCGAATCTCACGATAATAAAAGAAAAAGCTTCCATTGGGGTTCCTAAATTGGTCAACCTCCTGATGGATTGATATTTCATTAAAAAAAACAGTACTTTCCGAATAATGCCTTCGCTTAATTCAATGATGAAAATTTGAATCAAAATAACCTGGGAACAGTCTTTTTAGCCTTTGTTAAAAACTTATCTTTACCGATTCAATTTTAAACCAATAAAAATGACACCTCTTACAGCAATTTCACCAATAGATGGGAGATACCATCAAAAAACAAAAGATCTAATTATTTATTTTAGTGAAGAAGCGCTAATAAAATATCGCGTAAGGGTTGAAGTTGAATATTTTATAGCCTTGTGCGAACTGCCTTTGCCCCAATTGGAATCTGTCGATCACAAAATATTTTCAGAACTGAGGAACCTCTATGAGAATTTCACAACTATTGATGCCGCTGCAATAAAAGAGATCGAAAAAATAACCAATCACGACGTAAAAGCTGTCGAATACTTCATAAAAGAAAAGTTTGAGGAACTGGAATTGAGCAAGTATAAGGAATTTATACATTTTGGATTAACATCCCAGGATATCAATAATACAGCCATTCCGCTAAGTTTGAAGGAGGCTGTAACAAACGTTTATTTGCCATTAATAGAAAAAATTCAAAATAAATTGGCCAATTTGAGTCTGGATTGGGAAAAAATCCCGCTTCTTGCAAGAACTCACGGTCAACCGGCATCTCCAACCCGTTTGGGAAAGGAAATAGAAGTATTTTTTACCCGAATTGAAGCACAGCTTGATCTTTTGAACGATATTCCATACGCTGCGAAATTTGGTGGCGCTACCGGGAATTACAATGCCCATAAAGTGGCCTATCCGGGAATAGACTGGAAGGAATTTGGTTCAAATTTTGTCCAAAATGTATTGGGCCTGCACCACTCCTTCCCCACAACCCAAATTGAGCATTACGATCATATGGCGGCCATTTTTGATGCGCTGAAGCGTATTAACACAATAATGATAGATCTGGACCGGGATATGTGGACTTACATTTCCATGGAATATTTTAAACAGAGAATAACCGAGGGAGAAGTTGGATCTTCGGCGATGCCACATAAAGTTAACCCAATCGATTTTGAGAATAGCGAAGGAAATTTAGGAATGGCAAATGCTATTTTTGAGCATTTATCTGCAAAATTGCCCATTAGCCGTTTGCAACGCGATCTTACCGATAGTACGGTTTTAAGAAATATTGGAGTGCCTATTGGGCATACCATGATCGCTTTTCAATCTACCCTGAAAGGTCTGGACAAACTGTTGCTCAATGAAGGAAAGATTGAGCAGGATCTGGAAAACAATTGGGCCGTGGTTTCAGAGGCTATTCAAACCATCCTGAGACGGGAAGCTTATCCAAACCCTTATGAGGCCCTTAAAGGCTTGACCCGAACCAACAAGGCCATTACAAAAGAAAGCATGGCCAATTTTATTGAAACCCTTAACGTGACTGATGAGTTAAAAAATGAATTAAAATCTATTACTCCGCAAAATTATACCGGGATATAAGATCATTCATATCAAAGGAAAAACCCCGAAATCTTGTGAAGATTTCGGGGTTTTTCTTTATAAATTTTTTTACTTACTGACATTTTTCTCTGTAAACATGGTGGTAATTCCTTTTAAGCCATCCATATTCAAATCGCCTTTTTCAAGGGATTTAATCAGTCCCAGAATATCACTTGGGTTCATATTATTTCCCAAAATACGCGCCATTCCCATTCCCTGGTTTTCATCAAATCCATAAACAATTATTTCATCTACAGCTTCTTCATCTCCTGTATAATACACTTCCAACCGGGTATTGCTGCCTCCATATTTCATCAACAACTGATATTTTTCATC
This sequence comes from Flavobacteriaceae bacterium, assembly GCA_016649785.1. GTDB lineage: Bacteria > Bacteroidota > Bacteroidia > Flavobacteriales > Flavobacteriaceae > Gillisia. The sequence goes on along the minus strand of JAENXB010000007.1, from coordinate 7,073 downwards.
TTTTAAAATTTCAGAAATATTGTTTTTTTCAGATTCAATGATTTCCTTATTTTCAGCTTTTATTGGAATAGCCAACACATTGATCTTTTTAATGCTCTCCAGGGTTTTTTGTTGCTCCGGCTCCAAAGATCCTGCATTGGCAAACATACTTGCCGGGATATCAACGGCCACAAAATCATTGTTTTCCTGGTTGGAAACATAATATTGCTGCAAACTCTGCCCGTTATTACAAGCTATTGCCAACAGGCCAAAACAAACCATGCTTAGGATTTTCAAGGCTTTCATAATTAGGGTTTTTTATTTACTTTTTTCAATTCTTCAGCACCCGGAACTTTTAGATCGGTAGCCAGTTTTGACAATTGCGTTAAATCGATATCTCCGGTAATACTCAGGATAACCGCAATGGGTTTTCCGTCTTTTTCACCTTCCATAAACATAAAGAGCTCGCTTACAAAGTTTTCATTTCTGCCCGGTTTAGAATAAAATTTGATGCTTTTTCCATCTTCATTTACCCTCATCAATTGCTCCAGGGAACCTTTGCTTAAATAAGTAGAGACATCGGCAGCCATTTGTGCACGAATAGCAGACTGATTGGTGGTAAACATTCTTATTTCCTTCAGGTTCTCAATTAATTTAATGTATTGCTGCGCTTCCGGATCTGTGGAGCTTAAATCTACCTTGGCCAGGAGCTTAAACATCTTACTGGTCATGATCATGGCATCCACTTCTTTCATATTCTCATATTTTGTAAAATTCTGAGAATAACCTGCAATTGATACCAGACATAATAATATTACAATTATTGACTTTTTCATAATCTTGATTTTTATTGATTTTTAATAAATTTGTTTTTGGTTTTATTGAATTCATTTAAATATTCCAAATCTTCCCTACCGGCATTAAAAACTTCTGCCACCATTTGCAGAGCCTCCTTGGTTTTTTGATAAGCTTCATGTGGATCTTCAATGGTACCCACATTCTGTTGAGGTATTTCTTCCCGGATGTTGTTTTGCCAGGCAAAAATTCCAATTGCCAAAAGAATACTTGCCGCAATTCCAATGAAGAAAAATTGTCCTTTTTTGGAAGCTAATTGAGTCTTGCCTGGATAAGTCCTGGTTTTTTCATTTGCAGAATACGCAAATATTATTTTATAACTCCGTAAATGTGTTGGTATTTCTTCTGAAGAAAAATAGTACTGCAACTGCTTTTCTTCGGCCAGGGTTGTATTTCCCTCCTCATATTTTTTTAGCAGGGATTCCAATTTATTTAATTCCATAGTTGTGTTTTTTTAACAATTCTTCCCTAATTTTTTTTCGTACTCTTGAAAGTGCCACTCTTATGGCAGTTTCGTTCATTTTGGTAATTTCAGCTATTTCTTCAAATTCATACTGTTCAATATCCCTTAACTGAAAAATAATTTTTTGCTGTTCCGGCAAGCTACTTAGTATCAGTGATACCTGTTCTAATTCATCGGTTATTTCCAATTGATCGTGGATGGAACGTTCATGACTTTCATAATTGTTGTGAATCATTTTCAAATTGCTATTTTGCTTCGATTTTAATTGGTCAAGGCAATAATTCCGGGTTACCGTCATCGCAAAAGCCTCTAAATTGGCATAATTTTTGATTTTTTCATTCCCGTTCCATAATTTCAAAAAGACCTCCTGGGTAGCATCCTCAGCCGATTCTTTTGATATAAGCAAGCGCAATGCCAACCGATACATTTTATCCTTTACAGGATTAATTAAACTAATGAAGGTATTTTGATTCATTTATATTTGATTGGTTAGGACCTCCTTATATTTACGACGAATGAAATATTAATTTGTTACAATTTTTTTTGAATTCACAATATAGTGATTACTTTTAGGAACTTAATTTTATAATTAATTACAAACTTTATGAAAATTTACAAACTGATTTTATTCACCCTGCTTTTTGGAGGATTTTTCACTTCCTGTTCCGACGATACTGATGATGCTATTGATAAGCCTATAGTTGACGGTCGGGATCTTACGGTTGAAAATTTTATTTATCGCGGATTGAATGAAATATATCTCTATAAAGCGGATGTCCCGGAATTGGCAAATGATTTTTTCCCAACTCAGACAGAACGAAACGACTTCTTAGACAATTTCGCAACTCCTGAAGATTTATTCTATGAGGGATTACTTGCACCTCAGGATCGGTTTAGTTTTTTGGTAGATGATTATGTGGAACTCGAAAATTTATTTAGTGGAATAAGTACTACCAACGGTATTTCTTACGGTTTGGTACGTTACTGCGAAAGTTGCTCAGAGATATTTGGATATGTGCGCTATGTTCTTCCCGGGACTTCAGCAGAAGCGCAGGGTATTAAAAGAGGTGATGTTTTTAATATGATAGACGGTCAACAATTAACCGATTCAAATTATAATAATTTATTGGCCCCCGAAACCTATACCATTGGCCTGGCAACTTTAAATGGCAGTTCTATTACTCCAACGGGAGTAACCGTTACTTTGACAAAACAAGAATATACCACAAACCCTGTTTTGGTTTCAAAAACATTGGATGTTGATGGTAAAAAAGTTGGTTACCTTTTTTACACAAGTTTTACTTCAGACTTTGACCCTCAATTAAATGCTGCTTTAGGGGAATTTAAAGCCGCGGGTGTTACAGAATTTGTTCTTGACTTGCGTTACAACGGAGGTGGATCTGTAAGAACGGCTACAGATCTGGCTTCAATGATCACAGGACAATTCGCCGGTGAAATTTTTATGAAAGAACAGTGGAATGCTGAGTATCAAGTTTATTTTGAAAGCACAGCAGATTTAAGAGCAAGACTTTTAAATAAGTTCAATACAACTTTAAAAACCGGGGAATTGATCAATAGTTTAAATTTAGAAAGGGTTTTTATTTTAACCACTTCAAGATCTGCCTCTGCCAGTGAACTGGTGATTAATGGTTTAAACCCATATATTGATGTTGTTCAAATTGGGGAAACCACTACAGGGAAATTCCAGGCTTCAGTTACCTTATATGATTCTCCCAATTTTGGAAGATTAAATGCGAATCCAAATCATACCTACGCAATTCAGCCTTTAGTATTGAAATCGGTAAATTCCGCAGGGGTATCAGATTATATTAATGGGTTAGCTCCCGATTTTCAAATTAGCGAAGATTTTGAAAACCTTGGAATGCTGGGTGAACCAAATGAACCTTTTCTTAAAGTAGCCATCGATGTTATTCTAGGCAACAGGATCTCTATTCCTGCCGGTGTTGAAATTTTTAAACCAGTTGGTGAAAGTGGGATGGACCAGATTGATTATCAAAAAATGTATATCGATAAGATCCCCGCAATTATTGAAAAATAGTCAGAATTTTACAATTAATAAAAAAGGGTTTCGATTAAATCGAAACCCTTTTTTATTAATGAACTTCTCAATTTTAAAAATTTAAAGCCAGGCCAAAGCGAGCATTCCTTCCCCTCGTATTAAATCTAAAGATCTCCTCATATTTCTCGTTGGTAAGATTATTCACCCCGGCAAATATTTTAAGATGATCATTTACCTGATGACTGATATAATAATCCAGCACTCCAAAACTCTCCAGTACAACCAGTTCATTTTCAAAAGTATTATTGTTAAAAAATGAATCGGTCCTGTCATCATTGAACTGATAACTCAATGAGGTAAAGGTGTTTTTAGCAATGCTAAGACCCAACCGGGCATTTATTTTATGTTTGGGAATACGAAGCGCGAACTTTTCGTCAACTTCAGTAAAAGTATAATTTCCTGTAAAATCGAGATTTTCAAGCAGCTCCAACCTGAACTCCACTTCCACTCCACTCGCGCTAAATTCTTCCGGAACATTTTGATATTCTGAAATATAATTCACAGGATCCACAGTCACAAAATCGATAAAATTCTCAGAATTTCTCCTGAAATAAACCGCGCTTAGCTCCATTTTTTTAGAATGGAATTCCAATCCGGCCTCAAACGTAGAACTTTCTTCAGGGTTTAAATCTGTATTTCCGTAATTCGGTGCAAAAAGCTGAAAAAGCGAAGGTGTAATATAAGCGGTACTGTAAGAAGTCAGGGCTTTTAAATAACCTTCTTTTAAATGATAGGTATAAGATGGATTCACATTATAAACCAAATGACTCCCGTATGCACTGTGAATGTTCAGTCTCGTACCGGCATTCAAATTGAAACCAAAACCGGAAACATATACAGCATTCACATAAGGATCCACAATTTCAAAATTGGCTGTTTTATCACTAACTGTCTGTTTAAATTCGGTTTCTCCAAAAGGAATACTGAAACTGTTGAAATTGCTGAAAATTCCATTTACTCCAAGAATTGTATGGATTTTTTCATTAAAAACATATTTGTTGTAAGCATCAAAAGCATACACCTTACCGTCATATTTATTCGGAAAATCGGAACTCACCTCCCGATTCAACTTGGTATAACTATCGTTAAAAATAAAACTTCCGTTTTTATAGGTTGCTTCCCAATGACTGCCTGTCCTGAATTGCTCGCTTTTAAGCTCATTATCCGCATCGGCATACATAAATGAATCGTCAAAAGACGAATTGAATTTATCAAAATTCCCATAGACATAAAACTTCAATTGCTCGTTTATTTTATAACCCAACCGGGCATAAACATTGTATTTTGAAAAAGGATTATCATCAAAACCCTCATTAGTATCGGCAGATTTTATAGCCGACATATTTTCTGAATAACGATTGCTGAAGTTCAACTGATAGTCAAATTTTGACAATCTCCCGCTCACGCCAACTGCGTTGTCAAACTGGGCAAGCTTATAATCCTGATCATCCTGAGTTTGATTAGTTCCCAAAGTTGATTGTATTTGAAGCCCTATTTTTTTATTCACCGGCTTTTTTGTGGTAATACTGATAACGGCAGTTGCAGCTCCGGAACCATAGAGCGTGCTGGAAGCTCCTTTTATAATTTCAATTGACGCTACCTGATCCAGCGGCAATAGCCTTAAATCAAAATCGTTTGAAATAGCAGAAGGATCGCTTAACTGGACACCATCTACCATTATCACAACCTGACGGTTCCTTCCTCCGCGGACATAATAACCCAAATTAAGACCGTCGTAGCTCCTGGAACCATTGATCTCTATCCCGCTCACCCGGTTGATTATTTCCGGGATGCTTTGTCCACGGCTTCTTTCCAGGTCATCGGCGGTTATTTTAGTAACCACTTTTCCGCTGTTTTCACGCTTCAGTTCAAATTTTGAATCGATAAGGACCACTTCGTCCAAAGATTCAACTTCTGTTTCGGTTTGCTGTGCATACGACAAACCGGCGCACAGGAATGCGCCACAAATCCATAATTTTTTGTACATACAATAAATTTTAACCAGGAAAAAAGATGTAGTAAACTACACCAAACTTTTATCCCGAAAGTTTGACATTTTTTTGTGAAATGTGGCAGGTTTCCTGGCTTGCGTCTTGTTGTTTACCTTCCCATCCCTTTAGTTTCGGGACAGTGGTTTTAGAAGTAGTAACAACAAGCGTCCCGACTTTAGTCGGGGCTAAGCTTACAGTTGCGGGAACAGCTCAGGATTTTTTGAAGTTAGAAGTGGGAAGTACGAAGTAAAAAAATTCACTTCTAACTTCGTATTTCTAACTTCAACCTGATTCCCTTTTAATCGATCCGGTTGTTATATTTTTTTATAAAACCGTTTCAAACCAAAATTTCAGTGCAAACTTAAACATTTATGTTTCTTTGGTGAGTAAAATTTTAATTAATCTTACTTTTGAAAACTAAAACCGAATCTTGTTGAAATGGAATTATTTCAAGTTCGAATTCATAATCTTGATCTGGTAATTATTCAGATACCCCAATCTTTCAAGACCATGCCCTATGAAAAGATGCGTTTATCGCTAAGATAACATCAATATTTGGTTACTTTATAATTTATATAACATGTTCTACGCAATTTGAAACAACCAATGAAAATTTGCATTTGGTGCAGAAAAGATGAAACCCAAGAAAGCTTTGACAAAAAAGCTCACACAATTCCCCAGTCTCTTGGTGGAAAAAATATCTGCGAAAATGTTTGTGATAAATGCAATCACTATTTTGGCTCACCACAGCCAAATCTTCCTTCTAGTGAATTAGTCCTTAAAGAAATGTTGAATATCTCTAAATATTACCTTTTAAAAACAGCTAATTCAATACCAAAAAATAAACGCTATAAATCTGAATATTTTAATATAAATTGGAATACTTTTCACATAAAAATAAAACCGAGGTATAGTTTGAAAGATGGTTTTCAGAAAAAATTAGGAAGACAATTTAGAAAAGCTATGTTTAAAGTTTTTCTAGAGGAACGTGAAAGACAACGGAATGATGCTTTAGCTGATAGATTTAATTTCATTAGAGAATTTGCAAGATATGATTTAGGAAATTATCCGATTTATATTCATATACCAAAATTTAAAGTAATTTTAGGATCTCTTCCTGACATTGAAAATCCTCAAATAAGATTTACAGATCACAGCGACGAAATGGATAAAGAATTTCGAATTTATGGTTATCAATTGCTTGGTCATAATTTTCTAATCCCAACTAGTCCTTTCTTTGATGAGTTATGTCGAGATGATTTTCTGAAATATCTCGTTAAGGATAATCATCCTTTCGGAACAACAATAAAAAGAATAGATTATGCAGAAAATATTGATTATACATTTAGATATATAGCTGACTAAAAACTGCATAGAATACCGTAAATAATTAATTTCTTGGTTCTAACCTACTTACGAATCCCGAAGTGTCGGGACTCGCGGATTTTCTATTCGGTTTTTATTTGCTAAATTAGGTGCTTAAACCACGCAACTAATCTTATACAAACTCTTTGGATGCAAGCTTTAAACGAAATTAGAAATGAATTCTATAAGTGTCAAGTTTCACAAGGTTGTTAATGGAAGCTGATTAAAACTAGATTGTAAACTTAGAAATTTAATTTTAAATTCCTCGGGTGTTATTTTAAATAATTCTGGTTCTATTTCGTACCATCCTTCAACAGCTTGCAAAGGTGTTTTCACATTG
>JAENXB010000406.1 GCA_016649785.1 Flavobacteriaceae bacterium | reverse complement strand
GCATGTAATCCACACCATCGGCCATACTCATTGCTGGTGTTTTCCTGTCTTTGTCGGCACCAAATATCTTCTCCACCAATTTTCCGTAGAAAATGTATCCTAAAACCAGGGCAACTATTGAAATAAAAAAAGTAATCATGATGGTTTGGCTATTCGTTAAGCGTATTCAAAAATAGCAATTGAAACGGCTTCTTTTGAGCTTTTTAAACAAATAATCCTGAAGCTATGTGCTGGCCAAGATTTACGTTAATTCTTTCGCCAGCATCGGATATACTGGCTTACAATTTTTCAATGGAATTCCGGGTGTTCTTGCTAGCTCCAGACATAAAACGAACACTGAAAGATTTAGGTTTTCCCTTTAAAATTGAATTTAAATGTTATTACTAAGATATGGCTAGTGGAACAGAACCTGAAACACAAAACAATGCATTTCAATGTAATGCGCTCTTAAAAGGGGGCAATTGAGCGAAAAGGTGCTGCCCCCTTTTTGCCCCCTTTGCATATGCGTTTTTTTGCATTTATCTGCAGGAGTTAAAAACAAAAAACTCCTGTAAATGTGGTATTTACAGGAGTTTGCGTTGATGTGCATTTTGAAAAAGTGGAGCTGGCGGGAATCGAACCCGCGTCCAAACGAGGAAGCAATATGCTTTCTACATGTTTATCCCCAGACTTGATTTTCGAATAAAAGCAGGATCAGGGCCACCGACTTTTACCTTAGCTTCTTAATTTTGCAAAAGCCACGAAGCACGACTTTCACTATCCCCGATTTAGTTGCACCGCCGGATCAGGCCGCTTCAGGGAGTGGCACCCGGGCGATGTCTCGTTCCAGTATCTAATACCGGAATAAAGTGTAACCTACTTAATTTCGGTTACGCAGCAAGAGCGTAGTTGTTTTCGCCAATTGAATTTTGAACGCCGAGTTTTACGGGCTGTGCGATCAAGGCCCTACATGCTTACATACCTCTTCTACCCGCTGTCAAAACCGGTCAGCCCCAGTATTAAGGATGACAAACGTACAAATAATTCAGTCAATTTCAGAATTTAAAATCCTTTTTAATTTCTCGCAGATTCTAGCCCAATTAAATGAATGACACCAAAAAGTAATCACTCAGACTTGTTCATCTTTCAAATTTATATAATCTTTGTCAGCTAAAACAGTTTT
>JAENXB010000162.1 GCA_016649785.1 Flavobacteriaceae bacterium | reverse complement strand
TTTTGAAGTTAGAAGTATGAAGATGGAAGTAGGAAGTGTTTGTTGGAAGTGGAAAGTGGAAAGTTAAAAAATTGAAAATGGAGAGAGGAGAGGAAAGTTTAGTCCGAGCACAATAAGCGGCAACCAGTTCCCTTCGCTTAGGATTAGGAGGATGAAGAAACAAAAAATGATAACCACAAACCATAAACAACAAACAGAAAAACGCTAAACGGTAAACAGAAAACAGAAAAATTCAGTTTTGTGCGGAATTTATTTTTTCGGGATTTGGGATTTGGGATTTGTTTTTTATGCCCAGTCTGATTATTCGTTTTTGCTTTTTTGAATTAATTCTTTAATATCAGAATTGTTTCCATAAAGGACCATTACATCATCTTTATTTAAAACGGTTTCAGAACCCGCTACTCCCTGGACCTGAGTTATTTTTTTTGTGGCGCCTAATGCATTGGTTACTTCAATGACTTTCATGGTGGTTAAAATCATGATTTTATATTTCTTTCTCAATTCTATCTCCCTGAGAGTTTTTCCTTCGTATTTTTTTGGAACAACAATTTCCACAACACTGTAATGTCCGGTGAGTTCAAAAGAATCTATCACTCCTTGCAGGTTGAGTTTTTTTGCCCAACGTTCAGCAGTTTCTTCTTCCGGATGAATAATTTCATCAACCCCAATTGCTTCCAGAACCATTTCCTGCAATGGACTTACGGCCCTGCTTATAAGGCGTTTTACCTTTAACTGTTTCATGAGCGCGGTGGCCATAATAAGGGCTCCTTTGTCTTCGCCAATTGCCACGATCACGATGTCGGTATCATTTAAAGGCAGGTTGGATACCGCGTTGATATCTGTAGAATCCAAACAAATAGCATGAGTGATCTTATCTTTTAATACTTCGACTTTGTCCATCTTGACATCAACACCTATTACTTCATTTCCTTTTTCAGTCAGTTTCTGAGCCAGGGAAGATCCAAAGTTACCAAGGCCTATAATAATATATTTCATTGCTGTAATTTTTAATTTATCAATATTTCTTCAGTAGGATATCGGTAATTTAAATGTTTGACCCTTCTCATAAGTGCTATTAAAATGGTAAGCATACTTACCCTTCCAATAAGCATGGTGGCAACAAGTACTAATTTGCTGTAATCGGAAAGGCTGGAGGTTAATCCCATACTTAAACCAACTGTACTATAGGCTGAAAAAGCTTCAAATGCAATTTTAAGCAGGGTATGTTCCGGTTCAAAAGCAACGATAAACATAACGGACATGCCTATGACCAAAAAGGAAAGTGAAATAATAGCGAAAGATCGGCGTACTGAAATATCGGCTATTTCCCTTCGGTAAATTTCTATCCTGTTTTTTCCTTTTGCAAGGCTAAGAAAGTTTAATGTGGCTATGGCAAAAGTACTGGTTTTAATACCACCACCTGTTGATGCGGGAGAGGCCCCAATCCACATCAAAAGGAAGATCATCATGAGGGTAGTGAAATTTAAAGCAGAAGTGTCTACTGAATTAAAACCAGCCGTTCGTGGGGTAGCCGCTCCAAAAAAGGCTGTGACAATTTTTCCGAATTCGGAAGAATGTATTGCAAGGGTATTGTTGTATTCCAGGAAATAGAAAAATAAAGTTCCCAAAGACAACAATAAGAAGGTGGTAACCATAACGATACGGGTATTGATATTAAGCACCCAGGGACGGTGAAGGACTTTTTTGTTATTACCAACGGGCAAAATCCTGTTGATGATCAAATGCCGGAAATAGGTAATTACATTTAATACGATGGGGAATCCCAGTCCTCCCAGGATGAACAAGAGAGCAATAATTAAGTGCAACGGATAATTAAATTGAAACCCCGGTTCATAAAGACTGTTTTCAAGGGTTGAAAATCCCGCATTGCAAAATCCGGAAATTGAATGAAATATGGAAAAGAAAATTTTATCTGCAAAAGATGTGAATTGGATATTGTCCAGGCTAAAGAAGATTAATATCGCTCCTACAAGTTCTATTGAAAAAGTGATGGTGATAATCTTTTTTAATACAGAGAAGACTTCCCCTATTTTTTCTGAATTGGTCATATCCCTCATGGTCAGTTGGTTTTCATAGGAACTTTGCCCCCGGAAAAAATAACTGAAGTAACTGGCAAAGGTCATAATCCCAATTCCACCCAATTGGATTAAAACAAGGATCACATTCTGCCCGAATTGGGTAAAGAAACTTCCCGTGTCTACAACTATAAGTCCGGTAACACATACCGCACTTGTGGAGGTAAATAAGGCATCTACCAGGGAAATTCCGGAATAAGTAGCATTTGGCAATAACAGTAAAAAGGTTCCGAATAGTATTATCAAAAGAAAACTGGCAATAAATAGTTGCGCGGGATTTAAGTATTGCCTGTTGAAATCGATTTTCAAGGAAGAATATTCCCTTATGAAATAGAGCAATAATGCCAGGTGGAGCCATCCTTTTTTATTAAAAAAGGATAAAAATCCAAGATGATCTGTTATAAGATCTATTTTAAGTAAGATCAGAAATAAGAACAATGTCAGTAAAATAATATCGATGACCCTTACCTTGATTCCCGGCCGGCCGGAGTAAAGAAGGTAGCGCAGCCCTATGGAGATGCAACCTACCATTAAGGCATACATATAAAATGTAATGAGTGAATCTGCTGTGTGGGGGCTTTTTTTAAATCCCAGGTCAAAAATCACCAGAAAAACTGCCAACAGGCTTAACCAAAACGAGAATTTTCGGATTTTGGAAGTGAATTTACCGGACCATTTGAAGGGTTCAAGAAACTTCAAAATAAAAATGTAGGATCAGGGCCGCTTTGATAAGTCATCATTATGATAATTGAAGAAACAAAATTAACAATAAATATTGAGAGACTTCTTTATTTAAGGGAAATAACTTTAAATTGTTTTTTTTCAATTTGATTTTTTAAAAGAAAAACGACCGTTTTTAACTATGATGGACAAAAACAAAAAAACCACCCTGATTTCCCAAGGTGGCGGTTTTATAAATTTATTTTTTTCGTTTAAATATCTTCAAAATTGATATCGGTAAATTTTTCGGGAGAGGGATTGTTTTCAGATTCCACCTCTACTTCCTGATATTCTTTTTTGAAATCTTTTTGATGTCTGTCGCTTATTACCTCTTCGCCTTTTTCATTGACGATATAATCTGTCATCTCATTTAAAATTTCAGAAAAGCCTTCAAAATCTTCTTTATACAAATAGATCTTATGCTTTTTGTAATGGAAGGATCCATCGGCATTGGTAAATTTTTTACTCTCAGTAATCGTGAGGTAATAATCATCAGCTTTGGTGGCCCTTACATCAAAAAAATAGGTGCGTCTTCCAGCTCGTAATACTTTAGAGAATATTTCATCTTTCTCCATCATTCCATTTTCACTCATAAAATAAATCTTAATTGTTTGTATTAACCAATGATCAAAAATCTAAAAATTTTTAACATTTCACAACAAATTTTCACATTTCTTTTTCACTTAATTGCTTTGCATATAGTTTTTTGTAATATCCCTCCTGTTGAATAAGCTCATGATGGCTGCCTTGCTGCACGATTGCGCCATCTTCAAGGATAATAATGTTGTCGGCATTTTTTGCCGAAGAAATTCTATGGCTTACAATTATGGTGGTTTTATTTTTTGAAATTTTGAAGAGGTTGTTCAAAATTTTCTCTTCAGTTTCTGTATCAACGGCTGAAAGGCAATCATCAAAAAGCAAGATCTGGGGATCGTGGATAATGGCCCGGGCTATGGAAACCCGTTGTTTTTGTCCGCCGGACAGGGTAATTCCCCGTTCTCCCAGCACGGTGTCATAGCCTTTGCTGAACTTCATTATGTTTTTATGTACCGAAGCATTTTTCGCGGCTTCAATCACTTCTTCGTCTGTCGCGTCAGTTTTCCCGAATTTGATGTTATTCCTTATTGAATCGCTGAAGAGGAAGGCATCCTGGGGTACATAACCAATGCTGTTCCTGAGATTGTAAAGGTTGATGTCCCGGATATTTTTTCCGTCAATCAGGATTTCCCCTTCGCCCACATCATATAACCTGCCTATCAATTCCAGAATTGTCGATTTTCCGGAGCCTGTTTTTCCTATAATGGCGAGGGTTTCTCCCCGTTTAACCGAAAATGAAAGGTTTTTAAGGGCAGTTATATTGGTGTCTTCATAGGTGAAAGTCACATTTTTAAAAGCGATATCACCAAGTATAGGTTCAATGTTTTTCTGAAGGTTTTTAATCTGCGGCTCTTTCTTTAGAAATTCGTTGATACGCGCCTGGGAAGCTTCAGCCTGCTGAATGATAGATGTTACCCATCCCACGGTTGCTACCGGCCAGGTAAGCATATTTACATACAGCAAAAATTCCACGATGATCCCAATATTTTCAATTTCCCCACTTATTACCTGCCGCCCGCCAATAAAGATCACGAGGGTGTTGCTCACTCCTATAAGCAAAACCATCATTGGAAAAAAGAAAGCCTGGACTTTAACCAAATCCAGGTTTTTTTGTTTGCTTCCGTTAGAGAGTTCTACAAAATTATTGTTGGTAAGAGGTTCCAGTCCATAAGATTTTATCACCGAGATTCCGCTAAAACTTTCCTGGGTATAGGTGTTTAATTTTGATAAATATTGCTGCACGATAGTGCTTCGGTTATGAATGGCCACACTTAGTTTATAGATGGCAAACGACAAAATTGGCAGCGGGGCCAGGGTGTAAAGCGTTAAAAGGGGAGCGGTATTGACCATATACCAGATCACCACCACAAATAAAGTAAGTGTAGTTACGCTGTACATAATCGCGGGCCCAAGGTACATGCGTACTTTGGAAACATCTTCGCTTATCCTGTTCATTAAATCGCCGGTGCGGTTCTTTTTATAAAAATTTAGCGAGAGGTTTTGATATTGTTGGTACACTTCATTTTTCAGGTCGTATTCCATATGCCGGGAAACCACTATAAAGGTTTGACGCATTAAAAATGTGAAAAATGCCGAAATAAGGGTCGCTCCAATAATCAGTAAAATATTATAGAATAATTCCTGACGTAACGCTGCGGGATCGGTAATTTCACCCTCTACATACCTTTGAATAACATTGGTGGAATCCCCAATAAATTGAATCGGATAAAGGGCAAACATCCTTGCTACGATTGTAATGACGAAGCCTAAAATTAATTGCCACTTATACTTATAAAAATATTTGTTGAGGTGTTTTAATTCTTTCATATATATTGATTCCCTTGACTTTTTTGTGATATTCGCATTTATTAATTCAAATCTGCCGGGAAAATTAAAATATTCCTTAATTTTGCGTATTGATTTTTATAAAACAGAAAATCTAATTTTTAAAAATATAATCTATGCAAGTTGACGTTTTAAACGCAAATGAACTTAAAAAAACTGCGCCGGTTTTCGGTCAGTTATCCTTTGATGATCACGAGCAAGTTGTTTTTTGCAACGACAAAGATACAGGTTTAAAGGCAATAATAAGTATTCACAGCACCGTTTTAGGACCTGCTTTGGGCGGTACAAGAATGTGGAATTATGCCAATGAATGGGAAGCCTTGAACGATGCTCTAAGGTTATCACGCGGAATGACTTTTAAAAGCGCTATCACCGGATTAAATCTTGGAGGTGGGAAAGCCGTGATAATTGGAGATTCCAAAACTCAAAAAACGCATGAATTAATGCGCAGGTTTGGAGAGTTTGTACATTCCCTAAGCGGAAAATACATCACCGCAGAAGATATTGGGATGGAAACCAGGGATATGGATACCGTAAGGGAAGTAACTCCGTATGTAACCGGGATTTCAGAATCAAAAGGGGGAGCCGGAAATCCATCGCCTATTACAGCTTATGGCGTGTTTATGGGAATGAAGGCTGCGGCAAAATACAAATATGGCAGCGATGACCTTGAAGGCAAGAAAGTGATGGTCCAGGGAATTGGCCACGTGGGAGAAGCATTGGTAGAACATTTGTCTAATGAAGGTGCCCAGATCTTTATTAGCGACATCAATCTTCCAAAATTGGAAGAGGTGAGCAAAAAATACGGGGCCAAAATATATACTGATGACATTTACAGCGCCGATGTTGATATTTACGCGCCCTGTGCTTTAGGAGCCTCCATTAACGACGAAACCATTGGCCGGATCAAAGCTTCTATAATCGCGGGGGCGGCAAATAACCAATTGGCAGATGAAGTACGCCACGGGAACATTCTAAAGGATAAAGGCATTGTATATGCTCCGGACTTTTTGATCAACGCCGGAGGGATCATAAATGTATATGCCGAATTGGAAGGATATGACAAAAAAGAGATTATTCGCAAAACAGAAAATATTTACAATACTACCCTCGAGATATTGAAAATGGCCGAAAGCAGTGGGATCACATCTCACAATGCGGCCCTGAAAATCGCCCAACAGCGAATTGATGACAGAAAAAAGAAGAATTTGAACTAAGGAGTTTGAAATAATCACTATTTTTGCAAGCCGAAAGAGGGTTCTTTCGGCTTGCTAATTTTTAAAAGTTCTTTTACAGCTATGTTAACCAGAAGACATATTCGAGTTAAGGTAATGCAATCGCTTTACGCATTCCATCACAGCCAAAACAAAAATTTTAGTGCAGAAGAGAAATTCCTTCAAAAAAGCATGAAGGAAATGTA
>JAENXB010000260.1 GCA_016649785.1 Flavobacteriaceae bacterium | reverse complement strand
GTTTAACGGAAGTGGTTATCCTGCTGGAAATAAAAGCATCGCTAAATGTATTGAAAAAAGCGGTAGTGGTGAGGTTTAAATTTAATCCGAACAAATTGCTGGATAACAGCCATTCCACATTAGTATATTGGTGTTGTTGAAGTCTGTTTTGCCTGAAGCTAAATCTTGAGAGCCCGGAAAAACTACTGATCTTTACCGGAACAGACAATACCGCCTTGCGCTCTTCAGTATAACTAAAACGCACGGCATCCTGGGTTTCATCATATTTTGCATAGTTGAGTTCCAGTCGCACATTTGATGGGGAAGTATAATTGAGTATCCCCCTATACCCAACCCCGTGAGAATACTCTCCAGAAACCAGGATGTTGTAGGGCAATCTAAGGGAAGTATTCAAGAATGGGATAATCCGGTTGTTTTCAAGTGAAGAAAGATATTCTATCCCACCTCCAATACTTAAATCGCGGGAAACCCCGTAATTAAAGCGCATCTGCGAAAAAATACTGTTTTCTCCATCTTCTACTACTCCCGAACTAATGCTGTATTCAAACTCGTTTGAGGGCAGAAAATTAAAAGGAATGCTAAAATCCTTCTGGGAGATCTTTTCTTCTCCCCAGGGACCAAAATACCGCAACTCTACCGCATTACTCCCGTATATTAAAGGCACATCAAAGGAGAAAAATCCTGAGGAATCGGCTGTGATATAGTCCACCAATACATTATTGATATACAATTCTACCGTCCAGTCGGGTTCGGTATAATCGCTTAAAACATAAGTCCCGAAGGATTTTCTTATATAGGTGGGAGAATTGGTTAATTGCACTCCTAAAACGGGATTAAAAATGGAAGCGATTGAATTGTTATTGATCTTCCCAAGCGTAACCTGACGCAAAAATCGGTTTTCATTATTTACATAGCGCCAGCGGTAAAACTGATTTCGAGATGAAAGTTCCTGATTAGTGGTGTAATTGAAAATCCCCGTAAATTCACCACCCGCCAAAAGGCCTCCCAAAGCCAGGTTAAATCTGTTTTGGGCTGGTAGTCTCGGGTTCTGGGTTGTATTAATGGCCCAATTCGCCTTGCCGAATTGGAAAAAAGGATGGTTTCTTTCTATAGTGGTATCGGCTAAGTACTCTTGGTTTACTTGGCGAATGTTCGCCTGAATTTCTTTCCGGCGGGCTTCCTTAATTGAGGGTAGTTCGGTTTCCGATTCCAGTTTTACCGATAAGTCATAAAAGGTAAAGCTGGATTTAAGACCAAAAAGGTCTTCGAAATATTCCGGTTTTAAAAATAGTCGGGTCCTGGTGCTGATAATATCCACAGGCTCCAGGGAAACTGTTTTATTTTTATATGTGATTTCAAGGTTGGATGCATCAATTAAGAAAGTGTCCTCTTGATTTATAAAATAACCACTAATATATGAAAGATCATCCTTCTGAACATTTCGGATCTTTAAAAAGTTAAAAAGGTCGGTAACAGATAAATAGATTTCCTCTCCGCAAATAATGCTGGGAAGCTGGATGCTCCCTATATGTTTTACCTGAAGAAGCACGAGCACTTCATCACATTCCACGGTAGACTTGCCCGCATAAGAATTAAACTGTAGCAAAATGAAAAAAGGCAGCAAAAACCAAGTAAAAAAAACTGCCCGGCAGGGCCCTACCAACAAGGATTTTATTGTTATTGAGAAAATTTCCCCCATTCCGCAAAACAATCACTGATTAATGATACTAAAGGTTATAAAAAGATCCCCGTTGTAATCCCCGGCAGGTATTTCCCTGTCAATAGTAATAGTACCTCCTATAAATATTTGGACAGGGGCTCCGGCCTGAACAATTGGGTTTGCTGGATTAGAAACACCTGCTTCAAGACTAATACTATCGCCATTAGCGTTGCTCAAGGTAGTTGGAGAACTTGTAATTGCTATATTGACAGGGTTTAAACTATCCGTGGATAAGGTAAATGCTGCTACGAGAAAACTCGAATTCACCTCCTGTATGTTACCCGTAGTAGATCTAATTCCTGTATTTGAAATACTTAGACTGCCTCCTGTTGCTCCAAGAAGGTAAAAACTGCCAAAACTCAATTCCTGATCGTTGAAAACTGAGAGGTTTTGTGAAATTCCGGACTGGAAGACCAAAGCAACTATAACTAATATGATTAGGTTTAAAGGTTTCAAAAAAAAAGGTTTTATAAATTTAATTTCGCATCTGCATAGGTTGTTTTCCCGTTGCCGGAAGATGTATAAATTACATGCAATTCTCCTTCTTCATAATTCACGGCCTCAGTATCTTTTAATTTTATTCTTGTCTTTCTTAAATTGTTGGCTGCGTAAATAGCAAAACCTTTTACTGTTCCAACAATTGTCTTTTTTCCATTAAGTGAACTGTGTTCAATGCTGATATCCCCATAGGCAGACCTATTGCCGCTGCGCGTGAATTTTACATTTAACAAAGGAATGCTGTCGTTAAATTTTTCAAAAGTCAAATTTGATATTTGAACTTTGATATCTGGTTCGCCAATCCTAATAATATTAGCCATTCCATATCCAAAAACCGGGGTGATTTTAATGCTTACACCGGTATCTTCCGGATTTTTTTCTTTTCTTTTTTTGAGGGCCTGGATTTTGGGCACTGCCCTAAAATATAAATGAGATCGATATTCCCCGGGCTCTAATTCACTTATTTTAATAAGCTGGATCTTGACTAATTGCGACTTTCCAGGCGCGATACTAACAGTTTTTGGAAAAAAACGCAAAAAAGGTTCTGCAAAGTTTTGTCCAGGATCTGGTTCAGTAATGTTTTCAAATTTTCCTTCATCTGTCATACGTGCCTGTATATAAGAAATTTTATAGGTGGCAGTTTCCTTTCCTGCATTGGTTAGATGGAGTGTTTGTACCCTTTCCTGAGTTCCTTCAAACACAATACGTTTTGGAAAAATAAGGAGATCCCCTTGGGCAAAGAGCGGGGTTGCAAAAAGAGAGAAAAAAGCAATCATGGGCAGAAATCCCTTTAACAGCCTTTTAAAATAATATGTTTTCAATTTCAATTTCATTATTTTTTAGGATCATAAAATTCTAAATAAAAAAAATGCCCCAAAAATATTGAGGCACTTCTAATAATATATTCCTAGTTATACATAACCGTAACAATCATATCAGTAGCATTGGTGTAAACACCAGATGCCTGATTTGCAACCAGGGTAATTGTTGCTCCAACTTTCAGGGTTTCTGTACCAGCTGTTAAGGTACCTGTGGCATCTGGAGAGCTAACAAATGTTCCAACAGCCATAGTTCCAGTATCTGGGGCAGTTACAGCGTCACTTACATTAAACGTAGAAGGTAATGTAATCCCATAGGTGAAATCAGTTTCTCCAGTAACGGTGAACGAAGCGGCTGTCACAGTTCCGTTTTGTGTTCCTAGAAGGATTGCAGCATCACCAGTACG
>JAENXB010000068.1 GCA_016649785.1 Flavobacteriaceae bacterium | reverse complement strand
CTATACTTTTTCCGCAAGAACAATAAAGATCGCAGAACAAGGGTTATTTTACTTTGTAAAGCTGCCCGCTATTTGCTGGTAACCGTTATTGTGCTGCGCTTTTTAGATTTTAATTTTATCGGGATCTTGTCGATTAGAAAATAGAGATAGTACTTCAACAGTGTCATTTTTAGTCCGATAATAAAGATTATTATATCGTGCGACAACTGCTCTTTTTACTTCCTTTTTCTTTTTTGAAACTTGGAAAAGTTCTGGGTTTTTTGAGATTAGTTCAATTGTATGATCTAGTTCTTCTGAAAAGTTTGAAAGTTCCCTTTCTGTCCAATTTTCCTCTAAATATTCAAGTGTGTCTTTTAATTCTGAAATAGCGTGGTCAGTCCACAAAATTTTATAACCACTTTTCATAAATCTTCTTTACATCAGAGTGAGAATTCAAATTTCCAGCATCAGCATCTTTAATTCCTTTTTCTAAAGATTTTTTCTCAGATACAGAAATTTCATTCCACCAATCAGATTTTTCTTGCTCTCGAAGTTTAATTATTTTTTCAATAATTGACATATCATTCAGAGTAGATAACCACTGAATTAATTCTATCTTTTTATTTTGAATATTTGCATCCATAATTCAAATTTACAAATTTGACTTCAAATATGATTCTTTGTTCGGATTTTTTAACTGCTGCACAACGGCAGTCTGTCTAAAAACCTAAGTTTACTGCCAATTATGGACTAAAATAAGCATTTTAAACTTGGGGTTAGGATTAGGGCAGTCGAACAATAGAATTTTTATCCCGGGATGATAGTCGGGTTGGGGAGAGCTTATAATTTGAAAATGAAGTGAAAGATGGAAAATGGTATTACAGTGGAAAAAGCTCTAAAGGGGATCCCATTTATGAAATAAGAAAGCTATTTTCGTTCTAAAACCGCTTCAACGGGGATAAGAAACTCACCTTCAGGAATTTTGGTGAGTTTGAACAAAAGCCTATCATCTAACGGAAGGTATTGTACTTGAATATCTTGTGCTATTTTGTTTCCACCTATCCCACTCAACAGAATTCCCTGAAATATATTTTCGTTAATTTTCACAAGGTTAACTGTGTAATTATCCTCCATTTTAAAACATTCAGTGATCTCTTTTTCAAAATTTTCAATGCAGTGTACTCCTTTAACCCGATCTTTAGTAATGTGAACTAGAGAAAGGGTAAATATTTGCTCACCGTCATTGGAATTCATATGCCATTCCCCGGATATATCTTGTGCCCCTGCTGTAAACACCAAAAATGAAATAAGCCCGAAGATCAATAGAATTTTTTTTTCATCTTCCTGAATTTTAAAGATAAAGTGAACTATGAAAAAGGGGGATTTTTTACAGACATTAAGATAATCAAATTTTCTTTAATTAAATCTTAATTCCCTGTTATAACAACAGACCTAACAGGTTTTTGAAACCTGTTAGGTCTAAACTTCAATCAAACTTCTAAGGGTTTTAAAACCTGTGAGTTCTTTTGAATCTTAATTCCCTGTTACCCTTACATTGTCAACATCGTAAGTTGTGGTTTTTTCAGAGCCCGAGCCAAGATACCTAAAAGCCACATGTAGGTTGCCTTCTAAACATGAAATATCAATGTTAGACCTTTTAAAACTTCTCCCGGCCTGATTGGAAGGCCCCATCGGGATCTCCGCATCTACAAGGGTCCAGTTCGTGGTGAGGGGATTTCCCGTATAAGAAGTAGTTATATAAACCCTTAAAATAGTGGCATTATCAAAAGAAGCCCTTAATTCAAATGACAACACCTCATCCACATTCTTATTCAAATTGATTGCAGGGGTAATTAGCCAGGCTTCCAGCGGATTTTCCTGGGTATTGTAGGCCGAAATTCGCAGGTGACGATTTCCTCCCAAAGTTCCCGGTTTAAATACCTCACTGCCCCCACTCACATTTAAATTAGTCCAGCCTCTGGTTTCAAGCGTTCTTACAGTAGTGATAGTTTCAAAACTTTCCTGGAACAAGACTTCCAACCCGGGAATGGTATTTTCTCCGCAGTTCAAAAATACGGGATCACAGCGTTGGGTTTCCTCAAAATTTAATGCTTCCGGGGTGTTTATTACCAATATATAATAATCGTTATAAAAGTTTCTGGTCAACACACCTTCTATACTTCCGGAAAATTGAGGAAGTAACAGCGACCTGAAATCGGAAAAAGTGCTTGTGCTTAAATTGGTGGTTGCACCGCTTTTGCAACTCTCCATTTGCCGCTCCCCATCAAACTGGTCAATAATTTCTGCCGAAAAAGAAAACCGGTGATCGTCCCGAACCAGGTTCCGGTTAAACTGTACATTATCCAACCGAATATATAAGTTTTTATAATTTTCATTAAAATTTTCTATTTCAATTTTCAGGGGTTCAATATCGGCAGTTTCTGTAGTCCTTATTAAATGTTCATCTATCAAAGCCTGGGGAATTGCCACCACATCTCCCCTGTTTTGTTTTCCGAGCTGTAAAACCCCATTATTGAACCAAAGGCTTAATCCATCCAGTTTCACATATACTTTTCTGCCAAAATCATATGTGTCAAATAAGGAAGCATCATCTATAAGTATTTGAATCCCGGCGGTGGGATTTGCCGGCCGATCCTGCAATACCAGTTTCTTGTAAAAATTGCCGCCTTCATCGCTGGAAATAACATAAGCTTCCATTAAGATTTGAGTGTCACGGAACGTATAGATCTCGTTGGTTGAAATATTGTAATGCCCCTTAACCGCGGCTATTGAAGTTACATTTTCTTCAAAAAGATCTTCCGGAAGATCAGATTCCGGCAACTCAAAATCATCGGTTTTCACACAGGACCCCAAAGCAATAATCACTAATATCAGCAGAAGTGGCTTATTATAAAAGTTAGTATTCATCCATATAAAATTTTACCGGCCGGGTTTTGTTCATTGACATAAAATTTCCTACAGCCTTTTATTAATATTTGCCCTTTAGGGGCTTTCAGTTTTCCAATTTTAAAATCTCACATAAACATTTGCATAATAAGTTGCCCCGGCACCATACCAGTATTTGCTTCCAAAAATTGGCTGATCCCGCTCCCGGTCTTCCTTTAAAGTACGATAATTGGCATTTCGGGATTGTTCAAATCCGCCTGTTTTATACACGACATCAAGAATATTATTCAAGCTTACAAAAAATCCGAGGTAATGATCCTTTACCCTCCAGGATTTTCCTCCAATGGCGTTTACAAGGATATAATCGTCAAACTGTTCTTGTTTCAGGAGGCTTCTGGCAATAGTTTCATCATAATTCAACAGCGGTAAACCATCGGTGTCTTTTAAAAAATTATTTGTCCTGTTTAAAGGTCCCACATCTGCAAAGGCGTGGGAGAAGAAATTTACGGTTGCCCCAAACCACCAATAATTTGGATCGCTGTATTCAAAACCTATTTGGGCTGCACGTTGCGGCCCGCCGCCAATGCGATAATTTTTTAAATATGAGGTTCCGTAATCTACGGCTTCATCAAAACTGTCTGATGTGAGGTATAAATTGGGATTGTTATTGTAAATAAATTGTCCCAATGCAGCTGCACCCTTAAGTTTTATGGTAGAAGTTACCTGGGCCTCAATCCCCAATTCCATTCCCAGATGCTGCTTCTCTATCCCGCTCAATACTTCCTGAACAAAAGCTGTTGTGCTGTTCCTTCCCAATCCTGAAAGTCCATCGGCATAATAAAATGAAATTTCGGTAGCATCCTCAATCTGGGTGAAATAACCGGTAACCCGGGTTTTTAATTTTGGCGTTCTATAAATATAGCTCACGTCTATCGAAGAAATTTTCTCACTGCTCAAGCCGGACACCACCTCATTATTCTGACGCGAATTTGAAAAAGAATTTCTCAAAGTTGGAGGTTTTGTGAAATAACCCGTATTCAAATCGAATAAATGCCTGCCGGTTAATTTATAGGTCACACCTGCTTTGAGCCCGAAATTTGTGAAATTTAAAGCCTCGCTTTCTCCCAGGGAATTATCGGGAAAATTTCCGTTTTGATAAATTCCCAACCGTTGATACCGGTTTTGGGAAACATTTGCCGCAGTATAGAATTCGATCCTGCTGTATTTATACCTGGCTTGTAAAAAGGCTTCAATTACTTCGGCCTGAAGTTCAAAATTGTATTTGAACCGATCGCCTTCAGCCACGATCCTGTTCCTGTTCAGTAAATCGCTTTGCGCCCTGTCCCCAACTGGAGTATCGCCACTGCCTTCAGCAAAAAAATCTATATCCAGATATCCGGGACCGCCCAGGAGATCCTTAATATTTGCAAAATTCTCACTTACCAGGTTTGTATAATTCAGTTTGGCATTTATAAGGATCGATTGATTTAAAGTATAGGATAAAATTGAATTCAGGCTAATTTGCTTATCGTCATTCCTGTCTTCGGCGATTATATAAATTGAATTTCCGCCATTTTTAGCTGAAGTTTGATTTGCCAGAAACAGGCTTTCCCAATCCAACTGTCCATCGCTTTTGATTTTTTGTTGCGCCAAATAAGCCGCTTCATAATTTTGATTATCCTGAAATCTCAAAAAATAACTGGGTAGTTTCTGGTAATACGAAGGATCCGGATTGGCACCCCCACCAACAAAACTTTCCTGCCCGTCTTGCCCGATCACTAACCTTGTTCCGCCAAAATCGATCCTGCTATTGCCTGTTTTCCCAAATTGATAAGCAAGATTTGTATTGAGTTCGATCTTGTTTGAAATTTTCCAAAAATGGTTCAGCATGAGAATTGGTTCATTGACTTGCTTAAGCCTTGAATTTCGTATCTCGCCATTTTGATCGCCCCAATAGGAATTATACCGCTGCCCCTTCAATTCAAAAACTTCCCGGGTGTTTGCCGAGGATTTTCCGCGAAGGTTTGGGGTGTAAAAACCGGTGAAATTTAAACTATGGGATGGATTTAATTTCTTTTCAACAGAAACAAAAAAGGAATTCGCATCGTAAAGGGTCCCGTCAACATAACCTTCATCGGCAAAACGCCTGGAAAGCAGCACCGAATACGCCCAACCTCCGGGCAATCCCCCGGAACTGTAACTCGCCATTACCCGGCCGGTGTAACTCCTGTTGGCAGCCGCGTAGGAGATCCTGCCGCCTTTCCCGTATTTGGAAGCCCGCATAATAATATTCGTGCTCCCGGCAAGCCCTCCAAAACCAACTTCTCCCGGAACCAACCCCATTGTAAAAACCTGGTTTCGCTGCAAATCGTTCAATCCGCCCCAGTTGCTCCACTGGGGCCTCCCCGAAAACAATTTGTTCATCTCTACCCCATTAATATACACTTTCCCATATTCGCTGTCAATTCCCCTGGGTTTAAAAAAGGTTTGGCTAAAATCGAATGCGGCGGCATTTAAGAAGACATCTCTGGAAGCATGCAATAATCCCGATACCTTGTCTACACTGCTTTCATCTTCATTCAATTCGTTGTCTGAGAGACTTATGATCCCTATCTGCAACTGTTCCCTAAAAATATCCATCTGTAGCGGAACAAGATCAAGATCCTTGGTTTCTCCAGCGCTTATAATTACAGGAAGGCGAAGAGGTGTGTAGCCGGGTTTTGAAAAAACCAGGATCTGATTTCCCTTAGGTAGGTAATCATCAGAAAAATTAAAAATTCCATCTGAATCGCTACCGGTTTTAAACGTAGTTCCTTCAATAATAATGTCGGCCCCGGATATTTTTTCAAATGAAGAAGCATCCACCACAATTCCACTTAGGGCTGTATTTTGTGCAGAAATATTTAAAACAGAAAGCAATCCCAAAAGCAAAATAAAATTAGCCTTATTCATTTATAAAATGCTTATATTCAGTACCTAAGTTTAACCTTTTTTTTGATGTGTGCAATATTTTAGTAAATTCATGGCGAAATTTTTCTTAAAGCGATTAAAATGAAAATGACAGCTCCCATTAAATCTCAAAAAAACTTCAGAGTACAATTTATATATGTAATTCTGATTTTTCTGTGGATCAATTTCGGTTTCGCCCAGGAGAAGAAAACCTACCACATAAGTACCATCGCATTTTATAATGTCGAAAATTTTTTTGATACCGAAAATGATCCCTTCACTTTTGATGATGACAGGACACCCGAAGGAAAAGACATCTGGAATACAGAAAAATATGAAGACAAGCTGAAAAATATCGCCAGGGTGATCTCTGAAATTGGTACAGAAACTGCCAAAAATTCCCCTGCAGTACTTGGTCTTTGCGAGATTGAAAACCTGAAGGTGCTGGAAGATCTTATAAACCAACCACCGCTTTTAGAGAAAAATTATGGGATCGTACATTTTGATTCCCCGGACAGGCGCGGGGTAGATGTAGCCCTGCTCTATCAAAAAGACATATTTATCCCATTAAATTCCCGGTCACACCGGTTATTGATCTATGAACTGGATGATCCTTCCAAACGGGTTTTTACCCGCGACCAACTGGTGGTGAGCGGTTTATTTGAAGGGGAAACCATGCATTTTATCGTGAATCACTGGCCGTCACGCAGCGGTGGCGAAGCCAGGAGCAGCTATAAACGGGAAAGTGCGGCCCAATTGAACAGGAGGATAATTGATTCCCTGCATCAAATTGATCCCTATGCAAAGATCGTAACCCTGGGAGATTTTAACGATGATCCTACAAACAAGAGCATTAAGAAAGTCTTGAGTACCCATTCAATTAAGGAACAAACCGGTCCCAAAGAACTTTTCAATCCTATGGAAAAAATGATAAAAAAAGGCCTGGGAACGCTTGCCTACCGCGATGGATGGAATTTGTTCGACCAGATAATCCTTTCACAAGCTTTTCTGAATAACGATTACGGGACCTATCAATTTTATAAGGCGGGAATATTTAATCCCGTATATTTAATAACCCCAACCGGCCAATTTCGCGGCTATCCGTTTAGAAGTTATGATTACGGCGGTTATACCGGTGGTTACAGCGACCATTTTCCCGTGTATGTGTATTTGATAAAAGAAGAAAAAGGCGGCTCCCTTTTGGTGGAATAGTCAATGAATGAAAATCAATAAAATTAAAAAGATCCAAGTTTGAAAATACTCCTCACCGGTGCAACCGGATATATTGCACAACGTTTGTTACCGGTGCTTTTGGAACAAGGGCACCAGGTAATATGCTGCGTAAGGGATAAAAAAAGGTTTAATGACCACAACTACCATTAGGAAAACCTCAGCCTAATTGAAGGTGATTTTTTGGACAAAGAGAGCCTGCAAAATATCCCCGATGATATAGATGTGGCATACTACCTGATCCATTCAATGTCCACCCAAAGCGGTGACTTTGAAAATATGGAGCAACTTTGTGCCGATAATTTTAAGGAGAGAATCCAGAAAACCAATACCCAACAGGTTATTTATTTAAGTGGTATCGTCAACGAAACTCAATTATCCAAACATTTATCGTCCCGCAAACAGGTGGAGGAAATTTTATCCAAATCCACTTTTGCGCTTACCACTTTGAGAGCAGGCATTATTGTGGGTTCCGGCAGCGCATCCTTTGAAATTATTCGTGACCTGGTAGAAAAATTACCTGTAATGATCACACCAAAGTGGCTAAAAACCAAATGCCAGCCTATCGCGATCCGAAATGTCGTCGAATTCCTGAGCGGGGTTGCCGGTCGCAGCGATACGTATAACGAGAGTTTCGATATTGGGGGACCGGACATCCTGAGCTATAAAGAAATGTTGTTGCGTTTCGCAAAAATAAGGGGCCTAAAAAGAAAAATATTTATAGTCCCTGTAATGACCCCAAAACTTTCTTCGTACTGGTTGTATTTCGTCACCTCAACTTCCTATGCATTGGCCACAAATTTGGTGCATAGCATGAAGATTGAAGTGATCTGCAAACCCAATGACCTGGCTTCACGACTCAATATTTCCTCAATTGATTATGACACTTCAATAAAGCTGGCATTCGACAAGATCAAGCAAAATCTGGTGTTGTCAAGCTGGAAAGATGCACAAACCAGCAACATTTTTCAGAAAGGCCTTTCACATTATATTGAAGTTCCCGTTAACGGATATTATAAGGACGTTCGCAAAATAAATATTGAAAACAGTAAACCTGTTCTCGATAAAATATGGGCAATTGGGGGAAAAACAGGTTGGTATTACGGGAACTGGCTTTGGGAGATCCGGGGGATTATGGACCAGTTTATGGGTGGCGTGGGTATGAGAAGAGGAAGGAAAAGCGGAACGGAGATTTCGGCAGGGGAATCCCTGGATTTTTGGAGGGTCTTACTGGCGGACAAAGAAGAAAAAAGATTGTTGTTATATGCAGAAATGAAGTTGCCGGGGGAAGCCTGGCTGGAGTTTAAAATTGATAAAAATAATATTTTGACACAAACAGCAACCTTCCGCCCATTAGGTTTGTGGGGCAGAATATATTGGTATGCCGTTCTTCCTTTTCACGGATTTATTTTTAATGGAATGTTGAAAAATATTGCTACTGATAAGATTTTAAAATAAAAATAATGGTCGGTTTTTTAAATGCGGAAGAGGAAATTTGAAAATGCAATTTGCGAGGAGCTTTTACAAGTTCAAAAAAAAAGGCACTAGGATAATGAAGCCGAATCAAAAATTGTTTATCACCTAAGACATCATATGTAAAGAAAATCCAATTTTCTTTACATAATTAATTATCTTTGATAAGAAATATCAATTTTATTATCAAATGAAAATTTTCGAATTAAAAGAATTACCTCTTGAAAAGGATATTGAGACTTTTAAAGTTTTAAAGAAGCTTTCTTCTGCACACAGGGCCTTGGCCGAGCTAAAAGGAATTGCATCTGGCATCCCGAATGAAAATATTTTAATAAACACACTAGCATTACAGGAAGCCAAAGACAGTTCAGCAGTTGAAAATATAATAACCACATATGATGATTTGTTCAAGGCGGAACTTAATCCCAATGACCTAAATCCATCGGATGCTAAAGAGGTTCAAAGCTATATAGAAGCTTTAAAAAAAGGATTTTATTCCATTTCAAAACATAAAATATTAACCAATAACATCATAATTGATATTCAATCTGTTTTAGAAAAGAACAATGCAGGATTTAGAAAAATTCCCGGAACTACTCTTAAGAGTTCAAAAACAGGGGAAATAGTCTATACTCCCCCTCAGGATTTCGCAATTATTCAGGAATTAATGTCCAATCTTGAAAAATTCATTAACGATGACTCCTTATCCGAACTTGACCCGCTAACCAAAATGGCAATTATTCATTTTCAATTTGAGAGCATTCATCCATTTTATGACGGAAATGGAAGAACCGGAAGGATAATAAACGTCTTGTATTTGGTAATGAAAGACTTATTGAACTTGCCTATTCTTTACTTAAGTCATTACATTATTAATCATAAAGCAGAATATTACAGGTTACTACAAGAAGTTCGGGAAACTGAAAATTGGGAGAATTGGGTTTTATATATGTTAGATGCAGTAGAACAAACTGCGAAAGAAACCATTATAACCATCAAAAAAATACAAGAGCTGTTTCTTGAATACAAATATATTATCAGGAAAAATTATAAATTTTACAGTCAGGATTTACTTAATAATCTATTTAAACATCCTTACACAAAAATAGAATTTATCCAAATTGATTTAGGCGTTTCCAGAATAACTGCAGCAAATTATTTAAATAAATTGGCAAAAGATGGCCTGTTAGAAAAAGAAAAATTGGGAACAGCCAATTATTACGTAAACAAAAAACTTTTCAAAATATTAACTGGAAAAAATTATGGTTTATAAAAACTAGCCGTTCAAAAATCAAGATTTGTAAAGCCAACATTGTTTTTCAAAAGTTTGAAAATTATGCAGGGAAAGTTTGAAAATGGTTAATTAGGGGGCCAATGCTGTTATTTTAAAAATTCCCCCGTCTTATATTTTTCCAAAAAAGGCGAGTCCTGGTTTACTTCAGGTATTTTCGGCACTCAAAATTTTATGAATTGATTTAAATATATTCAGATCTTATCTTCTCAACTATTTTTCCTTCATTTAAACCCCAAAGTTTAAAAACGTGTAGAATCTAAATGAACGAATTTGGTTTTAATGATTTTTTTGACAGGAAAATTGCTGTTTTCTTTTTTTATTCTTTCAACCAATAATGCTGCGGCAGTTTCTCCTATAAGTGTGGGATGTTGATCTACATAGCTCAAAGCCGGCCATAAAAAAGGCGCGAAATCTTCATTAACATAGCCTATAATTTTAATATCCTCCGGAATTCTCAGATTGTTTTCCTGAACTACGCGGGAGCAAAGAAGAGTACCCAGATAATCCAATCCAATCAGGGCCTCCACCTTCTCTTCAGAAAGCAATTTGTTTAATTTACTTTTCAAGGTATCGCTATCCTGAGAAAAGATCAGAAAGTTTTTATTCACCGGCAAATTAAAGTCTTTGCAGGCTGCTTTGTAACCTTCAATACGTTGCTTTCCCAATCCCATTTCCCCATTTGCACAAACCAAACCTATTTTTCTTAAATTTTTGGAATATAAATATTGCACAGCGTCATAAATACTTCCCATATCGTTTACGCCCACTTTATCCACTTCCATATCAACATTTATCCGGTCGAATAAAACTACCGGGATCTCATATTCCAGCAGCTGGTACAAATGCTCAAAATCATTAAGTTTCTGGGTTTCTTCTGAAACGGAGATCAATAATCCATCAACGATCCCGTTTGAAATAAGCTCCGTGATTTGTTGTTCCAGTTTTAAGGATTCATTGGAAATATAAGTAATTACCTGAAATCCCTGTTTTCGGGCTTCAATTTCGATCCCACCCATAACTTTGGCAAAGAAAATATTGGAAATATTAGGAACTATTACGGCGATATTCCCGGTGCGGTTGCGTTTTAAATTTACGGCGGTGGGATTGGGCCTGTAATTATGGAGTTTTGCCAGTTCCTTAACCCGGTTGATAGTCTTGGGGCTAATTTCGGAACTGTCATTAAGGGCTTTTGAAACCGTGGAAATTGAAACGCTCAACAGTTTTGCCAATTCCTTTAAAGTGATTTTTGATCTCATAACACTAAGGATTAAGATAAGCTTTAGAAGCAAAAAAAAGGAGAAACAGAAAACTACCTGTTTTATAAAATAGAACGCATTTTGAATATAACGTGTTCTCAAAATAAAAAAAGCCGGTTCCTGGAAATCCGGAACCGGCAATTTAAGACAATTTCACGTAAAAATAAATTACTCTAAACTTTCGTATTCAAATTTTTGTCCGCCTACTGAGATCTCGATCATAGCGCCCGCTTTTGGCATGGTAACAATTGCTATTCCATCCCTGAACTCTAAGCTTTTTGCCTTTCCTTCTTCCAGCACTACCGCAGATGCAGTTCCCGATAATTCAAAATTCCCTTCCTTAAACCGGTCGAGTTCCGTTTTGGTTTGAAAAAAGATAACCTGCCTAAATGCCTGCCCTCCTATTTGCAACCCGATGTCTATTTGCTTCAATTTTGCCATACCTACCAACTTGCCTTTTTCATAAACAGCACCATTTCCGGCTGCTCCCCCAACTATATAAGCTCCTTTTCCAACATTGGGAAAAATGGCGTAAGCCTCTGCATTCGCGAAAAGCTCGGCCATATTGGGATTATTTTTTGTGAAGGCCGCTTTGGCTAATGCGGCATCGTCAATCACTTCCTGTTGTTCGGCTGTTTGCGCTACCAAACTGCCAGTAAACATAAGAAGCATTAAGACTAAAACCGGTTTGTAGAAATTAAAATTCAAAGTTTTCATAATTCACCTTTTTTGATTTTTATTAAAAAATAATGGTCCTGTTTTATAAAATTCTAGAAAAGTCCTTTCTTTAACCACAAAGGCCGCTAAGTTCACGCAAAGATCTCGAAGTTTTCTATCCATTAAGTATTTCTGCCAGGAAATCCCTTTCTAATTTACTGTGCAATTAAATAATCACCCGATTGTTTTATTTGTGATTTCATCTTCAGCAATCGTTTTTTTCTTTATGCCCTTGCGTGCTTTGCGGTTAAAATGAAAAGAAGCAAAATCGCAATTCTTAATTCAGATCTATGGAATAATCTACAATATTCCAAAACACAACATAAATAATTTACTCATAATTCAATTTTAGAAGTGTTAATCAAGTGTTATTTTACTTAATTTTATCACTTCCTTTACCTTCTCAATTTTTCCAAATTAACCGATTTTTCAAAAGGATAAAATTGTTTTGGTTATTTTTTTACTGAATTAAAATTAGCCATCCCCTGAAAATTATGAGACAATCCTTGTTAAGTATTGATTTTACTGGGTTTTTAGGGGTGTATTAAATTGGAAAACTGTTTTAAAAGTCGTAATTTGTTATAGCAAAAAAACAACAAATT
>JAENXB010000408.1 GCA_016649785.1 Flavobacteriaceae bacterium | reverse complement strand
ATATGAAGCCGATCACGGGACTGTTGTAGTGATGGAAACCAAAACAGGGGAAATAAAAGCGATTTCCAATTTAGGGCGCACTTCAAAAGGTACTTATTATGAAAAACTGAACTA
The DNA here is from genome assembly GCA_016649785.1 of Flavobacteriaceae bacterium. GTDB lineage: Bacteria > Bacteroidota > Bacteroidia > Flavobacteriales > Flavobacteriaceae > Gillisia. The sequence goes on along the minus strand of JAENXB010000408.1, from coordinate 1,036 downwards.
TGCGGTAGGTGAATCCAATGAGCCCGGTTCAACATTTAAATTAATGTCCCTGGTGGTCGCCCTGGAAGATCATGTGATTGATACTAATACGGTAGTAGATACCGAAAATGGGGTTATCACTATCAAAAGAAATAAGGTTAGGGATTCACACCGCGGAGGTTATGGAAAGATAACGGCATCCCGCGCTTTTGAGGTTTCTTCAAACGTAGGAGTTGTAAAACTGATCTATAATAATTATAAGGACAACCCCCAAAAATTTATAGATGGGCTCAACCGTATGGATTTGAACAAGAAATTGGGAATTTCTATAAAAGGGGAAGGCGCGCCTTATATTCCAAGTCCCGGAGACAAAAAATGGTCTGGCCTTTCCCTGCCCTGGATGGCTTATGGATATGGAAGTATTCAAATTACCCCCCTGCAAACCCTGGCTTTTTATAATGCTGTTGCAAATAATGGAGTCCTGGTAAAACCACGATTTATAAAAGAAATTAAAGAATGGGATAAGGTAATTTTAAAGAATGAAGTAGTAGTGATCAATCCTGCCATTTGTTCTCAGGAAACAATAGGAAAAGTTCAGGAAATGTTGAAAAATGTGGTAATACGGGGAACAGCTAAAAGTCTTTATTCCCCAAATTTTTCCATGGCTGGTAAAACCGGGACTGCACAAACCGAATACTGGATGAAAGACTGGGCATCTAACAGACGTTATATTTCATCTTTCGTGGGATATTTTCCTGCTGAAAATCCAAAATATACAAGTATTGTCATAATTCATAAACCAAAGAACAGTATCGGGTATTACGGTGCGGATGTAAGCGGACCTGTTTTTAAACGAATTGCCCAGAAAATTTATACGGATACTCCTGTTGAAGACGAATTGGAATCCCTGGAAATAGAAAATGACGCGATTTCAAAGGATTTTGAAAAATATTTTACCACCGCTCAGGAAGACCTGAAACTAATGCCAAACGTAGTAGGTATGCCAATAATGGATGCATTGTCAATATTGGAAAATTTGGGATTAAAGGTAATGGTT
>JAENXB010000348.1 GCA_016649785.1 Flavobacteriaceae bacterium | reverse complement strand
AACAACGACTGGCTATACGAAATATCACCGAAACGCAAATTTATCGATCTCAACTTCAAGGAGATCTGGAGGTACCGGGATTTGCTGTTTTTGTTTGTGGAGCGGGATGTGGTGACGGTTTATAAGCAGACGATACTTGGGCCGCTATGGTATTTCATTCAGCCGCTGTTTACATCCATTATTTTTACGCTGGTATTTAATAATATTGCCAATATCCCAACGGGAAATGTGCCGGCTTTTTTGTTCAACTTAACCGGGATCACCGCCTGGAACTATTTTTCACAATGCCTCACCGGAACTTCCAACACTTTCAGGGCAAATGCCGGGATCTTTGGGAAAGTGTATTTCCCCCGGGTTATTATGCCGCTTAGCACCGTTATATCCAACCTGCTTAAGCTGGGGATCCAGCTGCTGATATTGATCGTGTTTTACTTTTATTTCATATTTAAGGGTTTTGAGCTCAGTCCGAATATAAATCTGTTCTTATTTCCCGTTTATGTGCTGATGATGGCTTTGCTGGGCCTTGGCCTGGGAATGATCATTTCGGCTTTTACAACAAAATACAGGGATCTCACCGTGCTGGTAGGTTTCGCCACTTCCCTGCTTCTCTATATCTCGGCGGTGCCTTACCCATTGAGCGAAGTGACCAACAAAATGCCGGAATACGCCTGGCTGGTGAAATACAATCCGCTTACCCAGATCATTGAAGGTTTCAGATATATGATCCTGGATATGGGGACCTTTAGCTGGTTGGGTTTTTTCTATACGTTGATTATATCGATTGTGCTGTTCCTGGTGGGATTGATTATTTTTAATCAGACGGAGAAGAATTTTATTGATACGGTTTAGGGGTTTGCTGTTCGCTGTTTAACGTTTAACGTTCAGCGTTTACTGTTTGTGGTTTGTGGTTTGTTATTAAAAGTGATAAAGTGTTTTCTGTTTGTAGTTTGTGGTTTGTTGTTAGCACATTGAACATGCCTGAATAAGGTTGTGCGTTTTAAAACCTTTGTTCCGGAAGTACACTTTTTAATTTCCTGAACTTATTACTTAATTCAACCTGATTTTAATAGGGAAGGAGAAGCGCTTGTTCTTCAATGGTTTTAGCCACTTTATGATTACTATGAAATATTCCTCATTGTATTTGCCCCAAAATATATAGGGGCTAAAGCCCATTTTATTTCAATTCAGTATCCCCTGACTGAAGTCAGGGGCAATGGATAATCTATCTAAATCCTTCCTGGTTATTGTGGAGAATCAACTTTTCCAAAGTTTTAAACTTTGGAAAAGTTTACCTCAAGCCAGGGGCAATGGTTAAAATATGCTGATCCTTTCAGATACTAAGCCTGTTTTCAAATATCCCGACTGCGATAGATATGATATACAGGTAAAAAACGGTCAACCGTTCCAAATTCCAAACTCCAAACTCCAAACTCCAAACTCCAAACTCCAAACTCCAAATCCCAAATTCCAAATCCTTTTTTTAATTAGTGGAATCTGCGTTTACAAGGCCTCGGTGCAACTCTGTGCCGAACTCGGTGCAACTCTGTGGTTAAAAAATTTGTGTAATTCGAAAGTCGTTCAAAATTCAAAATTTAAATTCCAAATTAATTCTTTTCTATTTTCTTTTGTCTTGTCTCTTGGCTCCTGTTTCCTTGATCGTTCCTTCAAGCTAATTTTTTTCACGCAAAGGACGCAAAGGAAAAAACGCAGAGGGCGCAGAGGAATTCTATTTTTCTAAGAGAATTCTCATTACCTTCCTGTCTGTATCTTTTTTCCCCCGAAGCATCGGGGTCTATTTTCTCTTGTCTTGATTCTTGATTCTTGTTTTCGAAATGACCTGGGGAGTCATTTCGAGCAAGCGATTT
>JAENXB010000323.1 GCA_016649785.1 Flavobacteriaceae bacterium | reverse complement strand
TTTTCATTTCCCGAAAAAGAATCTTTTATTCTGGAACAGAAACCGGAAAAGTATTCAGGCTCGAGGCTAAAAGAGTCGGAAGCCAAATTATACCTGGAGAAACTGAATAGTTTCATTGGAAAAGAAAAGCCCTACCTGAATCCTGATTTAAATCTTCCACAATTGGCTAAAGAAGTGGATATCCCATCACATTATTTATCACAGGTAATTAATGAAAATATTGGACTGAACTTCTTCGATTTTATTAACCGTCAGCGGGTGGAAGATGTGAAATCCAAAATATCAGATCCACGATACAATAACTTTTCAATCCTGGGGATTGCCTTTGAATCCGGATTCAATTCCAAGTCGGCTTTTAATCGTGTTTTTAAAAATATTACCGGACTAACTCCCAGCGAATATAAGAAGTCCTGTTCGGTTTAAATTTCAGTAATTTCTTTCCCCATTTACGTATTGTTTTATAAGCTGGGACCTCCAGATGCAATAAAATGAGTGCTACTTTAGAAAGTAGGTCGCACAGGTTGTTTGCTGCCCGTATTTTTGCTTCAGAAATAAATTTTTATTAATCATTTAAAAATCAGAAAAATGAAAAACACAGAAAAAAATGTTGAGCAGAAAAACAGGGGAATAGAAAACAACATTAAGGTAGCAGGTACCTTTTTCCTTTTATTAATGTTAACTGCATTCACGAGTACGCCGGCTTCGGCTCATTGCGATTCGTATGATGGCCCTGTTATTAAGGATGCTGTCAAGGCACTTGAAACCAACAATGTCAATTTAGTTCTGAAATGGGTTACTACAGGACAGGAAAAGGAAATTATTCCTTTATTCAAAAAAACCTATCAATTGAAGAGTGGTGATAAAGAGGTTTACACAATTGTTGAAAAACATTTCTTCGAAACTTTGGTTCGTTTGCACCGCGAAACAGAAGGCGCACCCTACACCGGATTAAAACCTGCCGGAACTACAAAACAAATTATCCAAATGACTGATAATGCCCTTAAAGAAGAAAATGTGGAGGATTTTTTGGTAAGATTTAATAGCCATATCGATAAGGTGGTTCGTGAAAAATACCAAAAAGTAGCCGAACTCAATAATGCAAAAGATAATTCAACAGAGCAAGGCCGGGAATTCGTTGAAGCTTATGTTGATTACACTCATACCGTTGAAGCATTGCACGATATTATTGAACACGGCGGTGGACACGCAGGGCATAAGGAGTAATATAACACAATCCTCCTGAAGTTGCTGAATCTCTTGGAAAACTGATATTACGTGCAAAAATGAAAAAGAAGTTTCGCGCCATACAACCAAATTGATTGGCAAATGTTTTTAAACTAAGATAAAAGTAATTTGATCTAGTTTCATTATGACAAACGACATCTTTCAAATCAGAAGAACACTAAAAATAGAGGGAAAAGATTATTTCTACTATAGCCTTCCTGAATTACAAAAGCAAGGATTTGCAATAGAGAAGTTTCCGTTTTCCATTCGGATTCTATTAGAAAACGCTTTGCGTAATTTTGACGATTTTTCGGTAACTAAGGAAGCTATTGAAACGCTATTGCATTGGACGCCCAAAGGTTCCAGTCAGGATATTCCGTATAAGCCAGCACGGGTTTTGATGCAGGATTTCACCGGTGTACCGGCGGTGGTAGATATTGCCGCCCTGCGTGCAGAAGTTGCCAGAAAAGGAAAAAATCCAAACATCATCAATCCGTTGATACCTGTTGATTTGGTTATCGACCACTCTGTTCAGGTAGATTATTTCGGAGCGGGTTATGCTTACAAACGCAATATGGAAGAGGAATATAAACGCAATACAGAACGCTATCAATTTTTAAAATGGGCACAAAAATCTTTTGACAATTTCAATGTGGTCCCCCCGGGGATGGGCATTTGTCATCAGGTAAATTTGGAATACCTTTCTAAAGGGGTTGTTGAACGCAGCGGAGAAGTTTTTCCAGATACGTTGGTGGGAACTGACAGTCACACCCCAATGGTCAACGGTATTGGGGTTCTGGCCTGGGGCGTTGGAGGTATCGAAGCCGAAGCGGCAATTCTTGGACAGCCTATTTATTTTATTATGCCTGAGGTGATTGGATTAAAACTAACCGGAAAACTTCCATTGGGTTCAACGGCAACAGATCTTGTTCTAGCTATTGCCAATTTACTTAGAAAATTTGGGGTTGTCGGAAAATTTGTGGAGGTCTTTGGCTCCGGATTAAGCAATCTTTCTGTTCCTGACCGGGCAACCATAGGCAATATGTCGCCCGAATTCGGGTGTAC
>JAENXB010000136.1 GCA_016649785.1 Flavobacteriaceae bacterium | reverse complement strand
TGCGATCCTGAGGGAAATCGCAAAATGGGGCAGGTCAAAAAATTACCGGTTTCAGCTTATGGGGATCGATGCAAATCCACATACCATTGAAATTGCTGAAAAATTATCGGCTGATTATCCCGAGATCCAATATTCAACCCTAAATATTTTTAACGAGGATTATAAAAGCAGGGAGTTTAATATCATATTGTGTACCTTGACCCTTCATCATTTTAAAAATCTGGAAATAATCAGCATTTTAAATAATTTCTATAAACAGGCAAAAACAGGGATCGTGATCAATGACCTGCATCGAAGTAGAATGGCTTATTTCCTTTTTCAGGCTTTCTGCCGTGTTTTTATAAATAATGAAATTGCAAGAAAAGATGGCCTGACCTCCATTTTACGCGGGTTCAAAAAGAAGGATCTGCAAACGCTTGCATCCAATATCCCTGCGAGACGCCAGGAGATCCGCTGGAAGTGGGCGTTCAGGTACCAGTGGATAATAGAAAAACAACATTGATTATGAGTGTAAAAATTATAAAGGTTGAAAAGGAATTGCCTGAATATTCCAGGGAAACCGCAGATATTTTACCGCTTGTTGAAGATTGGCTGGAGGGCAAGGATGACCGGTTTCGGAGAAAAATCAAAAAGATATTTGAAGGGGCCGGAGTGGATAAACGTTATTCCATTATGTCCCCGGAAGAAGTATTCTCGGCCACTTCATTTGAAGATAAAAACAACATATATGTGCGGGAAGTAAAAAAGCTCGGTAAAAACGTGCTTCAAAAAGCATTAAAGAATTCCAATTGGGATCCTAAATCCCTGGATTATATAATCACCGTTAGTTGCACCGGGATAATGATCCCTTCGCTGGATGCCTATTTGATAAACGAATTGGAATTAAATCAGAATATCACTCGCTTACCTGTAACGGAAATGGGTTGTGCCGCGGGAATTTCGGGGATGATCTACGCTTTTAATTTTCTCAAGGCAAATCCGGGTAAAAGGGCCGCAATTGTTGCCGTGGAAAGTCCTACGGCCACTTTTCAGCTCGGGGATTTCAGTATGGCCAATATGGTAAGCGCAGCCATTTTTGGTGATGGAGCGGCCTGCGTATTGCTTTCTTCGGAAGAAAATGTTTCCGGCCCGAAAATAATCGCCGAGGAAATGTATCATTTTTTTAATGCTACCCATTTGATGGGATTTCATTTGACCAATCACGGATTGCAAATGATCCTAGATGAAAGCGTTCCGGAAACCATTGCAGAACATTTCCCGAATATCGTCCATCCGTTTTTGGAAAAAAACAACAGCGATATCGGAAAAGTGCAACACCTGATTTTTCATCCCGGAGGAAAAAAAATAGTGCAAACGGTTTCAACTCTTTTTGGTAACTTAGGAAAGAATATTGACGATACCCGGGAAGTGCTCCGTTTATATGGGAATATGAGCAGCGTCACAGTTTTGTACGTCCTGGAACGATTTTTAAACAAAGACATTCCGGAAGGCGATCAGGGATTGATGCTAAGCTTTGGTCCTGGGTTTTCGGCACAACGAATTTTATTACAATGGTAGGAGAATTTAAAGACCTGAATTATTGGGCCCTGATTTTGGGCGGCAGTAGCGGACTGGGTTTGGCTACTGCGCGAAAACTGGCAAAACACGGAATGAACATTATTATCATTCATCGTGACCGCAGGGAAGATATTCCGGGTATTGAAGAAGCTTTTGAGGAGATCAGGGAATCTAATGTGCGATTGGAAAGTTTCAATGTGGATGCTATTCAAAAGGAAAAAAGAGAGGACCTGATCAGGGAGATTACTCAAATTTTAGGTGTTACCGGCAAAATACGTACGCTGGTGCACAGTATCGCCAAAGGAAATTTAAAACCTATGACCGGCGATGGGGCAATTCTGGAAAATATCGATTTTCAACTGACCATAGATGCCATGGCTTTAAGTTTATACGACTGGACCCAGGCTGTTTTCAAAGCACACTTATTTACCAAAGACGCGAGAATAGTTTCATTTACCAGTGAGGGAAACAAAAAAGCATGGAAAAATTATGCAGCCGTTTCTGCGGCCAAAGTAGTCCTTGAAGCCCTTACCAGGTCTATGGCCCTGGAATTTGCACCTTATGGCATCCGTGCCAATTGTATTCAGGCCGGGGTGACCGTGACCAGATCTTTTCAAATGATCCCCGATAACGAAACTTTGAGGATCCACGCTTTAAAACACAGTCCGTTTAAACGGCTTACCGTTCCAAATGATGTGGCCAACGTGGTATATTTACTTAGTAAAGACGAAGCGAGTTGGATCACGGGAACCATTATTCCCGTGAATGGCGGGGAACATTTAAAATAATTCAACAATAAAATTTCATAACGCCCTTGAATTTTAATTCAATTATTTCCCAATTGCCATATTCCCAACCTTTTTTGTTTGTAGATGAAATCCTGCAAATTGATGAAAACGGGGCAACAGGCACTTACCGGTTTCCCAAAGATTCCTTTTTTTATAAAGGACATTTTAAAGATTATCCGGTAACTCCCGGGGTGATCCTTACAGAATGTATGGCGCAAATAGGATTGGTTTGCCTTGGAATATTCCTGATTTCTGCTGAAGAAAACAAAAAAATGAAAATAGGTTTGAGTTCTACTGAAGTAGATTTCTATAAACCCGTATTTCCCGGGGAAACGGTGAAGGTGCTTTCAACAAAAATTTATTTCAGGTTTAATAAACTAAAATGTAAAGTTGAAATGTTCGATGCTGAAGAAAATTTGATTTGCAGGGGAATTATTGCCGGGATGCTAAAAACCGAATTATAAAATAATGGGCCAGATGAAGAAGAGGGTGGTGATTACCGGACTTGGCGTTGCTGCTCCAAACGCGGTTGGTTTGAAAAATTTTGAAACCGCGATCAAGGAAGGAAAAAGCGGGATCAGGTTTCATCAGGAACTGGAAGATCTTAAATTTGGTTGCCAGATAGGAGGGAAGCCCGAAATATCACAGGAAAAATTAGAAGAATATTTTACGCCTTTGCAACTGAGAGGATTAAACAGCAGCGGAATTATCTACGGAGTAATTTCAGGAACCGATGCCTGGAAAGATGCCGGATTAACCATTGATCCCGGTGATGATCCGGATTGGGACACGGGAATTATTTTTGGAACAGGGATTTTAGGGGTAGACAAATTTAGGGAAGCCATCCATTTAATTGATGCGGGAAATACAAGGCGTTTGGGCAGTACCAGTGTGATCCAAACCATGGCCAGTGGGATAAGCGCTTATTTAGGCGGGATCCTGGGTTGTGGAAACCAGGTGACTACCAATTCATCGGCCTGTACCACAGGCACAGAAGCGCTTTTAATGGGTTTTGAACGAATCCAATCCGGGAAAGCAAAACGTATGTTGGTGGGAAGTTGCAGTGATCATGGACCTTATATTTGGGGCGGATTTGACGCGATGCGGATCTTACCCGCAAACTATAACCGGGATCCTGAAAAGGCATCCAGGCCAATGAGTGCCACGGCAGCCGGGTTTGTTCCCGGAAGTGGGGCAGGAGCTTTAGTGCTGGAAGAATTAGAATCGGCAAAAGCGAGAGGCGCCTCAATTTATGCAGAAGTTTTGGGAGGCGAGGTGAACAGCGGGGGCCAACGCGGCGGTGGAAGCATGACAGCGGCCAACAGCGATGCGGTAATTCGTTGTATTGAGGGTGCGATCGTAAATTCAGGAATATCGGCAAAGGAGATCGATGTGATAAATGGCCACTTAACGGCGACAAACAGGGATGGAGCGGAAATCGAGAATTGGGTTTCAGCGCTGAATTTAAAGAACGGGAATTTTCCTTATATCAATTCTTTAAAAGGGATGACCGGTCATTGTTTAAGTGCTTCCGGCAGTATAGAATGTGTGGCCAGTGTGCTTCAACTTAAAAAAGGATTTATATTCGGGAATGTCAACTGTGAAGATATTCATCCTGAAATCGCGAAATTGATCGCTTCTGAAAAAATTCCGCTAAAAGCCATTGAAAAACCTTTCGATATTATCGCGAAAGCCAGTTTTGGGTTTGGAGATGTGAATGCAGTGGTTGTTTTTAGGAGATTTGAGGATTCGTTAACTCGTTGATTAGTTAATTTGTTAACTGGATAAATTGCCAATTCGTTAACTTGGGTGAAAATATTAATTTGGAGTTGTGGTTAAGGGGTTGAGTGACAATGTAATGAATAAATAATATCGAATTAACGAAGTCACGAATTAACGATTACTAAAAACAAAACTATGTCAGATAAAGAACTACTTGAAAAATTAAAAAATATTGTAACTCCATATGTTCAGGATAAAGAAGGCTTGGAAAATTTTGATGAGAATACCGACTTTTTAAATGATTTAAAGATCAATTCGGCTAATTTGGTCGATGTGGTGCTTGATGTGGAAGATGAATTCAACATAGAAATTGACAACGATTCCATGAACGATATGCTTAGCGTTCTGGATGCAAAAAAAATTATTCAGCTTAAACTGGCAGGAAAATGATAGGCAATGATATTGTCGATTTTAATACGGCAGCTTTGCAAAGCAATTGGCAGCGCAGGGGTTTTTTGGAGAAACTTTTCACCAAAAACGAGCAAAGCCTAATTTTAAATTCTGAATTTCCGGAACGCAGGCTTTGGTTATTATGGGCTATGAAAGAAGCTACTTATAAAGCCCATCAGCGCCGGTTTAAATTGTTCAGGAGTTTTAATCCCAAGCAATTAAACTGTGAAATTATTGACGCCGAAAATAATTCGGTTTTGGGAAAAGTTCAAAATCAGGATTTCAGTTACTACACGCAAACATACATTGGGGAAGATTATCTTCATTGTATTGCTTCCCAATTTCAGCAAAAAAAAACAGTGCAAAAGATCTTGTCACATTCAACAGATATAAAACAGGAATTGATCCTGGCTGTTTCAGCATTAAAAAAACTTCCGCTGGCAAAAATCAGCATTAAAAAAGACGGCAATTTTATTCCGTATTTGACCTTTGATGGATTCGCAATAAATTGTGACTTTTCGATTTCACATCATGGGATTTTTTCGGCATTTGTGCTCTCCTTAACACAGTCCTAAAAGCCCGTTAAAAAGATAAAAACGTTTTGTGATATTCTCTTCAGGTTGTAACTTGATTTCAGAAACCAAAACTTATTTGTATTATGAAAATTGTAGATAAAATAGATAAATTAGAGGAATTGGACAGCCAAACACCTGAGTTTATAGCGCAAGGAGAAACCGGAAAATTTTTAAAATTGATCCCGGATACATTTATTATTAAGGGTGTGACAGGTAAAGATGGTTTTAATCAGGGCTATGCCATCCGGCATCTAAATCAAAAAGACATTATCCTGATTGATGTTATTGAAAAAGCAACCAAAGAAGCGGTAAAAAAATGGGTTGCGGATGGTTATAATATCAAGGCGATTTTAATTTCCAATACATCGGTATTTAAAAATGCCTATGCCGATCTAAAAACGATTTCGAAGGACGCGGGAGGAGCCCCAATTTATGCACATCCAATGACAACAGTAAAGGATGATTTTAATATTAAAGATATAACCGCCAAAAAAAATGAATTGTTTAAAAGTTTTGGTTTAACCATTTATAATCTTCCGGGAAACGGCGGAGGATCGGTGCTTATATATTCAGATATTAATGAGGGGATGCTGTTTACCGGGGAAGATGCTTTGGGTTCTCCTTACGAAAGCGAATTAAATGAGTTTACCCGGCCACAAATGAAAAGTAAAAATGATGAGTATGGACTTGCCCAAAGTTGGAGTGAATTTGAACAGCCGTTCAGCTATTTGTTTCCGTTGCGCGGGAAGCCCGGATTTAACCTTGAGGAAGAGGATCAATCCGCAATTTTGAATAAATTGAGCAGAATACAGGAATAATATATTTTATGACAAATCAGTTAATAAATTTTAAGTGCTTAGAATAACTAAAAACAGTTTTATTTAATATAAGATGTTGTTAAATGAGCTGGTTAATCTAGTAAAATTTGATAATTTAGGGGAAAACTCACTTGTTTATGACCAAATATAATGTCACCCAAAAATTGATCAAATCTCACCTTCTCCAAGGGGAAATGAATCCTGGAAGAGAGATTGGAATTAAAATAGATCAGGCTTTGCTCCAAGATGCAACCGGAACACTTGTACAACTGGAATTGGAAGCAATGAACCTTAAAAAAGCCAAAACCGAAGTCGCGGTTCAATATGTAGATCATAATTTGCTTCAAACCGATTTTAAAAATGCCGATGATCATTTATTTCTGCTCTCGGCTGCACAAAGATTCGGTTTGTGGTATTCCAGGCCGGGTAACGGGGTAAGTCACCCTGTTCATATGGAAAGGTTTGGGAAACCCGGGAAAACCCTGGTTGGATCTGACAGCCACAGTTGTGCTGCCGGATCTTTGGGAATGCTTGCAATTGGGACCGGTGGGCTTGATGTAGCGGCTGCTATTGCAGGAAAACCCTACTTTTTTAAAATGCCCAAAATCATGGGGGTTAAGCTTACCGGTAAATTGCCAGATTGGGTGAGTGCTAAAGATGTGATTCTGGAAATGTTGAGAAGATTTGATGTAAAAGGAGGGGTAGGTAAAATCATAGAATATTATGGAGAAGGTTTAAAACATCTAAGTGCCATGGATAGGCATGTAATTGCCAATATGGGAGCAGAACTTGGAGCAACCACAACTGTTTTTCCTAGTGATGAAGAGACTAAAAGGTTTTTACGGTCTCAGAAAAGAGAGGAAGATTGGATAGAATTAATTGCAGATGAAGATTGCGAATACGATGAACATGAAGAAATTATTTTGGATAATTTGGTTCCTCTGATCGCCCTTCCAACCAGTCCCGGAAATGTAGTCCCTGTAAGTGAAGTTGCAGGAAAACCAATCAGCCAGGTGGTAATTGGATCTTCAGCAAATCCTGGATTGCGAGATTTCTGGATGGCAGGAGCAATTGTAAAAGATAAAAGCATAAACAGTGAGGTTTCTTTTGATGTGAATCCTACTTCAAGACAGATCATACAGAATATGATCGAGAATCACGCTTTTGGCAATCTTATAAAAGCGGGTGCAAGGTTTCATCAATCCGGATGCATGGGATGTATTGGAATGGGGGAAGCACCGGCTTCTGAAACTATCAGTTTAAGAACTATGCCTAGAAATTTCCCTAGTAGATCGGGAACCGAAGATGATATGGTTCATCTTTGTAGCCCTGAAACTGCAGCAGCATCAGCATTAACGGGTAAGATCACAGACCCTAGAGACCTGGAGAAATTATACAACATGAGTTATCCACAATTTGAAAATCCAGAAATAGATATCATCAATACTGATATGCTCGTGGCTCCATTAGAGGATGGTTCTCATATTGAACTTAAAAAAGGTCCAAATATCAAGACCTTGCCACATATAGATCCGTTACAGAAAAAATATAATGTCCCGGTACTTTTAAAAATGGGTGATAATGTTTCTACGGATGAGATCTTGAAAGCAGGAGCAGAGGTGCTTCCATTCAGAAGTAATTTACCGGAAATTAGTAAATATTCATATACAGTTATAGATGACACTTTTTATGACAGGGCCATAAAGGCCAAAACTGAATTTGGAGGACATATTGTAGTTGCAAAAGAAAATTATGCCCAGGGTTCCAGCAGGGAACATGCAGCCCTGGCTCCCAAATATTTGGGCCAGGTGGCAGTAATTGCTCAAAACTATGCCCGG
>JAENXB010000185.1 GCA_016649785.1 Flavobacteriaceae bacterium | reverse complement strand
TTATATCCATAAAGATTCCTACAAAAAGCAATAATAAATTAATTACCAGAAGTATTACGAAGATATTATCACTCAAGCCCAACAAGCCATCACTTACTGCCTGAGGAATATTTTCATAGGACATTACCCAGGACATACTCATGGAGGTTGCTATAAGCAACATTACTATTGCAGTAGTCCCAACTGAACCAAGAAAAACTTTCTGTAAATTACTTATTTTTAATTCCCGGTTGATAAAAGACAAGACCAAGGTATAAAGTACCGCGATTCCTGAAGCTTCCGTTGCTGTAAAAATACCGGACACAATTCCGCCAATTACTACAACCAGCAATAACAAACTTGGAAGCGCATCCAGGAAGGTTACTACAATCCTTTTAAAACTGCTGCGTTCCCCGGCAGGGTATTTTTTCTTTTTTATCCAAAAAGCAGCGGTAAGCATAAGCGCGAGTCCCATTAGAATCCCCGGAAGGTACCCCGCCAGGAATAAAGAGGCGATAGAAACTCCTCCACTTGCCAATGAATAAACAATAAGCACATTGGATGGGGGAATAATCAAACCCGTTGTAGATGAGGTGATATTTACAGCAGCTCCAAACTCTTTTGAGTACCCTTCTTTCTCCATAGGTGGGCCCAAAATTCCGCCGATAGCCGAAGTTGCAGCCACCGCAGAACCGGAGATAGCACCAAATAACATGGACGCAAGCACATTAACATATATCAATCCCCCGGGAAGTGCACCCATAAGTGCTTTGGCAAAGTCGATGAGCCGTTTCGCTATTCCCCCCTGATTCATTATTTGCCCTGCCAAAATAAACAGCGGTATTGCGAGCAAGGAAAAACTGTCCAGACCGGTTGCCATTCGTTGCGCTATTGTGGTAAAAGCAGCCAAGGAATCTATTGACGCCAAAAGTGTCAACAAACTTGATATTCCAATAGCCCAGGCTACAGGCACTCCAATAGCCAAAAGGATTACAAAGGAGAGAACCAAAATTAATATTTCTGACATCATAACAAATATTTTTTTGAATTCAATATTTCATTAATCTTGTAAATTATTACAAGGATCCCGCTTAAAGGAACAACCATATAAACAAAGGAAAGAGGCAGGTTTAAGGCTGCGGAGAATTGACCTAACTCATAATTGACATACACTAAATTTCCACCGCCGACGACCAGTACTGTTAAACAAAATAATATAATAAGAACGTTTATTCCTTTGCGCAGTTTAACTCTATTGCTGACATTCAATTTTGGCGGGAATATATCTATAGCAAGATGCGTTTGTTGACCAGAAGCATATGCAGCCCCTAAAATTCCTATCCAGATGAATAAATACCGGGATAACTCCTCAGTGTATGAACTGGGGGAATTGATAATATACCGGGAAAATATCTGCCATAATACTGCCAACACCATACAGGTCAATAAGATTACCAGGAATCCACCTAATAATTTATCCAATTTTTGTTTCATAATTTTATTTTACTGCTTGAATAGCTTCTATTTTCTTTTTCATTTCCGGATCTTGGAAAAATTCTTTATACATAGATTGTACCTTTTCACGAAACAAATCCTTGTCCGGCCTTGTCACTATCACTCCTGCCTTTTGAACTTCGGAAAGGGCTTCAAGCTCGGCTTCCAGCCAAATTTTCTTTTGAAATTCAGAAGATTCCATGGCTGCTTCTTTTAACCATTGTTGCTCCTTTAAAGAAAGCTTGTTCCATACCAAAGTACTTATAAGTAGCTCATCGGGAATTGCCGTATGTTCATCCAATATTAAATATTTACAAACCTCATAATGACGGGAAAGATAAAAACTGGGAAGGTTATTTTCGGCTCCATCCACTATACCTTGTTGCAATGCAGTATATAACTCTCCCCAGGCTATTGGAGTTGGTGATCCTCCAAAACTTTTTACTAAATTCATAGCAGTGATACTTTCCTGTACCCGGAATTTTAAACCTTTCAGATCCTCCGGGGTAACAATAGGAGTTTTGCTATAAAAATTTCTGGTTCCTGAATCATAATAGGTTAATCCCTTCAAACGTTGTCCCAAACTTGCATCTAAGAATATCTCTCCTAATTCACCTTCTAAAACTTTAAAACGGTGTTCACTATCCCTGAACAAGAAGGGCAATCCAAAAATTTTTAAGCTTGGGACAAAATTTTCCAATACAGCAGTGGAAACCTTTGTCATTCCCAAACTACCAATTTGTAACAATTCCAAACTTTCTCTTTCCGATCCTAATTGTTGGTTTGGATAGATATCAATTAATACCGTACCATTTGATTTTTCATTTAGCCTATCAGCCATAAAAACCATTGCTTTATGCACCGAATGCGAAATATCTAAACCATGTCCTAACTTAATAACCGTAACATCCTTCTCTTTTCCACACGCCATTAACGAAAATAGCAGCAGTATTAAAAATACTTTTAGCAACAAGCCTTTGTAGTTTATGGTTTTCATATGTTGATTTTATTGTTTTTTATACGTCCCTCAATTGCTATCGGAGGTAATCCGCACAGATATTCTTGATTTTTATATCGAATTCTCGTTATCCTCATTTCATGCCCGTAAATCTCGCACTATTTGAATTGCATTTTTCAAAACCTTGGTTACATGGTCATAATCGTATGAACCATCGGCTTTTTTGGTGAAAATTTTAGAGCCTATTCCTACACAATGTACTCCCGCATCAAACCATTCGGTAAGGTTTTCCAGGGTTGGGCTAACTCCGCCTGTGGGCATAATGCTGGTCCAGGGAAAAGGGCCTTTTATCGCTTTTACAAAAGAAGGGCCTCCTACTTCTGAACCCGGAAAAATCTTTACTACTTCAGCCCCCAGTTCTTCCGCATACGAAATTTCTGTAAGGGAACCACAGCCCGGTGCCCAGGCAACTTTACGACGGTTGCAAACCCTGGCCATTTCGGGATTCAAAATGGGTGAAACTATGAAATTTGACCCCAATTGAAGGTATAATGAAGTGGTTCCCGCATCTATTACAGACCCAACCCCAAGGATCATCCCCGGCAAGTTAGCGGTAACATATTTACTTAGTTCCCCAAATGTTTCGTGGGCAAAGTCACCCCGGTTGGTAAATTCAAATACACGTGCACCGGCCTGATAACAAGCGGTGATGATTTTTTTGCAAACTTCAAGATCCTTGTGATAAAATACAGGGATTATCCCCGAATTTTTCATTTCTATCGCTACTTCAATTCTTGTATATTGTGCCATTTTTTTACTGTTTTTCGTTTAATATTTTTTTAAAATCGTATTCCGATGGATTTGTTAAATACTTCTTTGCAGCCTCGTAATCACTTTCATCCAAATAATGCAAATTCTGAAAACACAGCCTTGAAAATTCGGAATCTATGTCTACCAACCGGGGTTGTATTTTGCCTTGTTCATCCTCCAAATCGGATAAATATATTGGGGTGATTTCTCCCCTGGAATTGGCCGATACCAAACACCCGCTTTTGCCTTCGTCAAATAATTTTTTAACACCCAATCCTAACAGGGTACATAAAGTTAAATCGAAACCTATCGGCCTGCAACATCTAAGTTCATAGCCCAATTCTACCGGCCTGCTTTTAATGTCAATTCCCAGCTCCTTCAATTTATTTTGAACCAGCATATTCAAAATATGGGATTTACTCACATTTCCCAATTCAGGATGACCGTGAGCATCATAGGTGAACTCAATGCCGATTTTATCCAATTCAGATTTTGGCATAATGTGGAAGATCCCTTCACTTATCATGGCAACCCCGTACTGAATGTTTTCAATTTTTCTTTTTACAATTGATGAAATCACCAAACGGACGACTTTGTCCAAGGTGATATTGATATTCCCGAACATTTCAGGGATAACCATCATTGGAAAATGACAACTGGTCGCAATCCCAAAGGCCAAATGCCCTGCAGACCTTCCCATGGCAGACATCACAAACCAGTTTTGACTGGTGCGGGCATCTTCATAGGTAGTATTTCCTATGCGAACTCCTTCATCCTTTGCGGAATGAAACCCAAAAGTCGGGTTACGGTCGGGTAAAGGCAAATCGTTATCAATCGTTTTCGGAACATGAATATTGGAAATAAAAATATTTTCCTGCTGTAAATATGCGGTAATCCTGTTGGCGGTTGAGGCGGTATCATCTCCCCCAATGCTCACCAGTAATTTTACATTATTTTCTAAAAAAAGTTTAGTGTTCAGTTTTTCGGTACCAGGTTTAAACCGGCTCATGATTAGGGTGGAACCTCCCCTGCTGAAAATTGTATCTGCCAGGGCAAAATCGATCTCCTTTATTTCCGGCTGCTCACTAAACAATCCCTTAAAACCTTCATGTAACCCTAAAACCCGATAACCATCATTTAAAAATACTTTCGCAACAGTGCTTATCACTGAATTGATCCCGGGGGCAGGGCCTCCTCCGCATATAATTAGGATGGTTTTTTTAACTGACATTTTTTAATTGTTTCAGAGATTATCTTGCAACCCTGCCAGAGGAATCTCCTCCCATTAATTTTTGTACTTCATCTACTGTTACCAGGTTTGCATCGCCTTTAATGGTGTGTTTTAAACAAGATGCCGCTACCGCGAAATTCAGGGCATTTTGATCGTCTTCAGGATATTGCAACAATCCGTAGATCAAGCCTCCCATAAATGAATCTCCTCCACCAACTCTATCTACAATATCCGTAATTTGGTATTGTGGAGATTGGAACATTGTTTTTCCATCGTATAAAACCCCCGCCCAGGTATTGTGGGACGCAGAAATTGAACCTCTCAATGTGGTAATTACTTTTTTGGCCCGTGGAAATTTCTCCATCATTTGCTGACAAACCGATAAGAAAGCTTCGGCTTTTACATCGTGTCCCTGGGTTGTAATATCCAAACCTTCAGGTTTGATCCCGAAGTGTTTTTCAGCATCTTCTTCATTTCCTAAAATAACATCACAGTAGGATGTCAATTCGGTCATAATGGCTTCCGGCTCTACACCGTATTTCCAAAGTTTTGCCCGATAATTTAAATCGGTGGAAATGGTAATCCCTAATTTGCTGGCCATTTTTACTGACTCTAAACAAACATCGGCCGCTCCTTGAGAGATTGCAGGGGTAATACCCGTCCAATGAAACCATTCCACTCCTTTAAATACCTGTTCCCAGTCGATCATTCCCGATTTAATCTCGGCAATGGAAGAATGAGCTCTATCATACACAACTTTACTTCCTCTTGATACCGCTCCGGTTTCTAAAAAATAGATTCCCAAGCGGTCACCACCATATACTATTTGATCAACCCCAACGCCTCTTTTGCGCATCTCCATCATCGCACATTCCCCTATATCATTTTTCGGTAAACGCGTTATAAAATCAACAGGTACACCATAGTTCGCAAGGGATACAGCAACGTTGGATTCTCCTCCGCCATAAACAACATCAAAATTATTTGTTTGGGAAAATCTCAAAAATCCCGGAGGTGATAATCTCAACATGATCTCTCCAAAGGTTACTACTTTTTTCATTGTATATTTTTATTGATGGTTCGATTTAAAATTTGAAATACTCTTTTGCATTGTTATAACTGATATCGGAAATAACCTTCCCAATCAAATCCATATCATTCGGCAATTCCCCGGATTCCATTTCCTCTCCGAACAAATTACACAAAATTCTTCTGAAATATTCGTGCCTTGGAAAAGACAAGAAACTCCTTGAATCTGTCAACATTCCTATAAAACAACTTATCAAACCTATA
>JAENXB010000179.1 GCA_016649785.1 Flavobacteriaceae bacterium | reverse complement strand
GCAAGAAAGAAGCTATAATCCTGAATCAATTGAAGATATTTGGGAAACTCATCAGTTATGCGAAACTATCTTAAACAAAGTATTAATTAGCTAATTTTAAGGTAAAACAAAATCAATTCGGATAACAACGCATAAAACGGCCAGCCCTTAACAAAGAACTGTGGTAAAAAACAAGTGAAATTCACTTAAATTTTTGCCAAAACACTTCGATGATTTTCATCATATATAAACCCTGATTTTGCAACCGCAAAGGCTTGTTTTAATAACTTATTGCATACTGCTATCAATGCCAATTTTTTACTCTTTCCTTTAGCTACAATTCTAGCATATAATGCCTTGCAAGCTTTATTATATATACAGACATTAAAACTGCACATAAATAATAAATTTCTTGGTTTTTTGTTGCCTATTTTACTTATTCTTGGCCTGCCCTTTACACTACTACCTAGACCATCATTCTGTCCAAATACATTCCTTTACGAGAAGCATGTCCTGAGCAAGGCACGCAGCAAAGGAAGTTTATGGACACTTATTGAGCACAAACAGCAAAACCCTTAAAAACCCCTTGGCTGCTCCGTTTGGATCAGCTATATTTGAGAGTAAATAAAATGACATGCCATCCAAAAGCGAACTATTAGCAATAAGATATAAACCACATTGCTGATACAAACATGTTAGCCTTCATTAGGTTAATTCAAGCAATAAAATAGATTTTTTTATTTGAATAATATAAAGTTACATATGGCAGTTCATCAAACAGAAAAACGACAAAATCATTCATGAGAACCACTTATATATACTTCTTAGTTTTCTTTCCATTTGTAATTTTTGCACAATTCAATGCAGACACCATAAATGATCAGAATTTTAAGAATACCTTATTACTGCATAAAGAATTAGTAAGCATCCCAAACCTTCCAGAAAATAATGAATTGATGCTTAAAAACATCAATTGGGTCGCAAATCAGTATAATAAATTAGATTTTAGCACCACCCTACTAAAGACAAGCACTCTTCCCATACTATTAGCCGAAAAAATTTATGACCCGAATTATAAAACGGTACTTTTCTATTTTCACATTGATGGGCAGCCAATAAATCCTGATTCTTGGAATCAAAACGATCCATTTATACCCGTTTTGAAGGAAAAAGATTCAAATGGAGAATGGCAGATTTTAGACTGGAATAAATTGGATGGAGCAATAAATGATGAATGGCGAATATTTGCTCGAGCGGCAGCTGATGATAAAGCACCTATTATTATGCTCTTGTCTGCTTTTAAAATCCTTAAAGCCAAGAACAGTTATCCAAACTTCAATATAAAAATAATTTTTGACCCAGAGGAAGAATATGGATCTGATGCCCTGTTATCAACTTTAGATAAATATAAAGAGCTGTATGCTTCTAATTTTTTTATAGTGATGGATGGTCCAGCTCACGATTCCAATAAACCAACGCTCACATTCGGATGTAGAGGGATTGCGACTTGCACAATTACCACTTTCGGATCCAAACTACCACAGCATAGTGGACATTTCGGAAACTACGTGCCAAACCCTGTCTTTAGCTTAGCCAAACTGTTATCCAGTATGAAAGATGAGAATGGTAGGGTTTTGATTAAGGACTATTACAAAGGTGTCGAAATAGATGCTGGAATAGATGAATTATTAAAATCTGTTCCTTTCGATTCAATCGATTTCAACAATAAATTAGGTATTTATACTTCTGAAAAAGTTGGCAGAAATTACCAAGAGTCCCTACAGTATCCTTCGTTAAACATTAGACAAATTGGTACATCATGGACAGGAGAAAAACTAAAAACGGTTATACCAGAATATGCTACGGCAAGTATAGATGTTCGGCTAGTACCGGAAACGGATGGAAAAGTTCAATTACAAAAAATAAAAAAACACATAGAGCAGGAAGGCTATTATGTTATCGATGGAGATCCTACAGATGAAGAAAGAAGAACCTATCCAAAAATTGTAAAGTTCAATACATCCCCTGATCTGAATGCCTTTAGAACAAGTCCTGATCTTGATTTCGGAAAAAAAATCAGAGCTCGATTTACTGAAGACTTTGGCTATGACCCTATTGTAATAAGGATGATGGGTGGTACTGTTCCTATTGTACCCCTAATAGATAAACTGAATGTGCCTACCGTAATTGTTCCAATGGTTAATATGGATAACAATCAACATAGTCCAAATGAAAATATAAGAGTCGGAAACATAAGACAAGGGATAAAAATATGTCTCTCTATTTTAGAAATGAAACTATAATGTTTCATACAGATAATTGTCTAGTATTTTGGAAAGAATAACGAAAGGCTAACAATGGTTATAAGTAATTGCTTGTTCTCGTTTCTTCTGAAAATTCCTTCGGAATTTATTTCTCGATGTGTATTTGTAAAGTTAATTGCTAACCCACCTGCCTACCGGCAGGTGGGCGCAACTTGCGTTAAACAAGACCGTTAGCCTGTCCAAAAATATTCCTTTACGAGAATCCTGTCCTGATCAAGGCACGCAGCGAAGGAAGCCTCCCCCCACACAAGAAAAAGCTTCTCAGAAATGGGAAGCTTTTTTTTATTTTTGGGTGGTTCGAACTTTTCCAAAGTTCAAAAACTTTGGAAAAGTTGTGTTCATTCTATCGTACATCAAACTTCTTTTTTTACCTTCTTAGCTCTTCAATTTTTATAAAAATTCTTCATTTAACCCGGTTAAAAACCCCGGGAGTATTGCCTGGACTTTAAAATATTAAGGATTATTTAAACTTCCATTAACAATTTAATATGTTAACATTTAGTAATTTAATGCTGGATTTGATCAGGAACGTGAAACCGAAACAATAAGTCCCGGGGCAATGCTATTGCTCAGTAGGGGTTGTTTTGGTTCTCATAAAAACAGTCTAAAACACCTCATCTCTATTTATCTGATCCTGACAACGGGTTTTGATCTTTCAAAAAAATAACCCCCAAACAAACATTTAAATCCGGAAAGAAGATTATAAACTGAAACATTCAGGGTTTAATTGGATCATTAAACCTCTCAAATAATTGGACTTTTAATTAAATAATAATGGAACCAGAAACAAAAAAAATCCAGAAATTAGGAATTGACACAGTGCGCGTATTGGCCGCTGATGCCGTTCAAAAAGCAAATTCCGGGCATCCGGGAACCCCAATGGCACTGGCTCCAATAGGTCACCTTTTGTGGTATGAAAGCATGAACTATAACCCGCAGGATCCTGAATGGGCAAACCGGGACCGGTTTATTTTATCTGCAGGTCATGCCTGCATGTTACAGTACAGTTTTTTGTATTTAACCGGTTATAAGGTCACTTTGGATGATCTTAAAAATTTCAGGCAATTGCACAGTAAAACCGCGGGACATCCGGAATATGGATTATTGCCTGGAATTGAAGTAACTACCGGGCCATTAGGGCAGGGTTTTGCCAATGGGGTGGGATTTGCCATCGCGCAAAAATATATGGCCGCCCGCTACAATAAGCCCGGCTTCGATCTATTTAACTATAAAATATATGCCATCTGCAGCGATGGGGACCTGATGGAAGGAATAAGTTCTGAAGCCGCTTCTTTGGCCGGGCATCTCGAGTTGGGCAACGTGATCTATTTATATGATGATAACCATATTACCATTGAAGGAAATACCGATCTCGCTTTTACTGAAGACGTTTCAAAACGCTTTGAAGCTTATGGCTGGCAGGTGCAGGAGGTTGAAGACGGCAATGATCTCGAGGCTTTATCTGCCGCTGTGAAAAACGCCCAAAATGAAACCTCACGTCCTTCCCTGATCAAAGTGCGTACGCATATTGGATATGGCAGCCCTAACAAAGTAGATACTGCCAGTGCGCATGGTTCGCCTTTGGGTGAAGATGAAGTGAAATTAGTGAAGCGACATTTTGGCTTTGATCCGGATAAATATTTTGAGGTACCCGATAATGTTTTAAATTATTATCGTGAAGCAGGTAAGAGGGGAATAAAAAAAGAACAGGATTGGGATGAATTGTTCGGGAATTACAAACAAAAATATGCAGCGCTGGCCAAAGAATTATTAAGCGGTGGTAAGTTTGTCAAAGGATGGAAAGATAAATTGCCGGTTTTTAAAGCCGGGGAAAAAATGGCTACCCGGAAGGCTTCCGGAAAAATCCTCAATGCGATTGCAGATTATTTTCCAACCCTGATTGGTGGTTCAGCAGATCTGGCACCTTCCACGGATACTACCCTGGAAAAATACAAAGCCTTTTCTGCTACCGATCGCGACGGCCGTAATTTTCACTTTGGGATTAGGGAACATGCCATGGGCGCGATCTTGAACGGAATAGCGCTAAGTCACAATTTCATTCCCTTTGGCGCAACATTCTTAATATTTTCAGATTATATGCGGCCATCTATCCGGCTGGCAGCCATTATGAAAATCCATCCCATATTTATTTACACCCATGACAGCATAGCTGTGGGGGAAGACGGAACCACCCACCAACCGGTGGAACAATTAATTGGCTTGAGGTCTATTCCCAACCTGACCGTGATTCGCCCGGCAGATGCAAATGAAACGGCACAAGCCTGGCGCGTCGCGCTTGAACATTCCGGCGGACCGGTTGCATTGATATTGACCCGTCAGGGAATTCCTGTAATTGATCAGGAAAAATATACCAAGGCCTCTGAACTGGAAAAAGGAGCTTATATACTTTCCGAAGCAGAAAAAAGCCCGCAAATTATTTTGATAGCTACGGGTTCAGAAGTTCAATTAGTATTGGCCGCCCAGCTGAAACTGAAGGAGCAAAATATTGCAGCACGTGTAGTGAGTATGCCATCCTGGGAATTGTTTGAAAAACAGGAAGATTCTTATAAAGAAAAAATTTTCCCAAAAGCCCTGAGAAAACGCCTGGCGGTAGAAGCCGGGTCACCTATGGGCTGGCATAAATACATAACAGATGAAGGTGATATTATTGGCATAGCTAGATTTGGAGAATCGGCCCCGGGAGAAGAAGTGATGAAGGAATATGGTTTTTCGGTAGAGAATGTGGTAAAAAGGGCAAAGGCCCTGCTTTAGCAGTAATAAAAAGATGAAGCCGGGTAAAGAACCCATTCTTCATTTGAGCAAAAAAATGAAATAAAGTCGATCAAACCCCGATGCTTTTAATCAATACCAGGTCAAAATGAAAATAGGTATCTGTTCAGATCACGGTGGATATGCACTAAAGGAAATTATTCGGGAATTACTGCTCAAAATGGATTTTGAAGTTGTGGATTTTGGTGCCTATAAACTGGATGAGCAGGATGATTATCCAGACTATGTAATTCCGCTTGCCCAGGCAATTGCTACAAATACCGTTTCGCGGGGAATTGCCATTTGCGGTAGCGGAATTGGCGCATCCATAGCTGCCAATAAAGTGGCCGGGGTAAGGGCGGCATTAATTACCGAACATTTTTCGGCGCACCAGGGTGTTGAAGATGACAACATGAACATGATTTGCCTTGGAGGATGGATTACCGGTTCTGCCAGCGCCAAAGAACTTGTGCCCGCATTTTTAAATGCAAAATTTACAGGTGAGGAAAGGCATCGCCGACGCTTGCAAAAAGTGTCGAAACTCGAAAAATAGTTAACCTCACAAAATGCAGAATTTTTTTAAATGTCAATATTTAAATGAAAAAATTAATTGTTTTTGACCTTGATGGCACACTTGCCCCAAGTAAATCGACTATTAGTGAGGAGATATCCACACTGCTTAGCACACTTCTAAGTGTCTCGAAGGTGGCTATAATTTCCGGAGGTGATTGGCCACAATTCGAAAAACAATTGCTGTCGAAACTTCCCCATGACAAATCTTTGAAGAATTTATCTCTTTTGCCTACTTCCGGAACTAAGTACTATGAATATAATTAGCCATCCCCCGTTTTTTTAATTGAACATTATATCAAGTTGTCCGTTATCCATTATTGGTTCTGTATTTTGAAT
>JAENXB010000022.1 GCA_016649785.1 Flavobacteriaceae bacterium | reverse complement strand
TTTGGTCTATCACATCCAGCAAGGTCACCGCATTTTGCGAGTTTGAATTATACAATTCAAGATTCCTGATGGTAAACCGGTCCATCCAGACATATTCTTCCTCGGCGATCCGGGTTATGGACGCAATGTGTTGCAGTTTATGATGCTGTGTCTCGCTCAAATAATACAAAATAGCACCCGAAGCTATGACCCCTTCATTTAAATGATCTACCCCAAAACCCTTTAAGGATTTGGTCTGAAAATGGTTGTTCAAAGATTCATACGAATAATCCAGTTTGAAGACCCAGTCTTCCAGGTAGAAACAATGAAAGGAATCGCCAAAAGTCTTTGAAAATTCTTTTTTGAAGTTTTTCTGGATCAGAACCTCACTGGGGCTGAAGTTTTGCAGAAGTTTATCTATATACTCCGAATTTCCCTGAGCTGTGAGGAACTCCCCGGTAGAAACATCCAGAAAGGAAATCCCCATATTAGTTTTTCCGAAGTGGATCGCACACAAAAAATTATTGGTTTTACTGTTTAAAACCTCATCATTCATTGAGACCCCGGGAGTGATCAATTCGGTTACCCCGCGTTTTACGATGGTTTTGGTGAGTTTTGGATCTTCCAGCTGGTCGCAAATCGCAACCCGAAGACCGGCTTTAACCAGTTTAGGCAAATAGGTGTTCAGCGCGTGATGCGGAAATCCTGCCAGGGCGGTCGCAATCTCGCTGCCATTGCCACGCTTGGTGAGCACGATATTTAAAATGCGTGCGGTTCTTACGGCATCTTCACCAAAAGTTTCATAAAAATCGCCTACCCTGAACAACAACAAAGCATCAGGATATTTATCCTTGATGGCGTTGTACTGTTTCATTAAAGGTGTGGTTTCTTTTGTTTTTTTGGCTGCCAAAGTCTCGTTGTTTTATTTACGCTAAAATACTTATTCCTGCTTGCTATTAAAAATTTATAAATTTCATTTTTTCACAGTTTCCGTTATTTTATAAAATTCTGAAATTTTCTGCAGAAAATAAAAGAAAGCTATTATAAATTTTGAACAATTGCCTCTCCCAGAAGGAGATTTTGTCATTTTGCACAATATGATTGAAACCGCTGTGTTATTCAAAAATAAATACTGAAATTGATTTTCCTTACTTTTCCGTTTTATTAGTATTGTTCAAATCCTTTAACCAATCATAGAGTCTATCTGTCCAGGATTGCAAATAACCTTTTCCTAAAGCCAGGGAAAAACCGTGGCCGCCTTCAGGATAAATATGTAGTTCCGCAGAAATATTTTGTTCTACTAATGCTTTGTAAAACAATAAGGAGTTCTCTACAGGAACTACATCATCATCTGTTGCATGAACCATAAAAGTGGGCGGTGTATTGGGCTGCACATGCAATTCATTGGAAAATTCTCTCACCAAGGCTTCTGATGGATTCTCTCCCAAAAGAGAATTTTTGGATCCCTGGTGTGTTATTCCTTTTTTCATAGTGATTACCGGATAAATAAGAACGGTAAAATCTGGCCTGGCACTTAACGAATCTATAGGATCTTTTTCAAAAGATCCTTCAAGGTCAAAATGAGTGGTTAAATTGCCCGCAAGATGTCCCCCGGCAGAAAAACCCATTATCCCAACCTTGCCTGGATCTATGTTCCATTCTTTAGCGTGAAAACGCACCAACTTCATCGCTCTTTGCGCATCCTGTAATGGGGCTTTATAACTCACTTTCACCGATTTTGAATTAGGCAATCTGTATTTAAGGACTATCCCGGCAATGCCTTTAGAATTTAACCATTTGGCGATATCAGTTCCTTCCCAGTCATAGGCCAGCCCTTCATATCCTCCTCCGGGACAAATTATCACTGCCTGTCCGGTTGCCTGCTGTTTAGAAGGTAGATAAACCGTAATATCCGGTTCCTGAACCTTTGTTATCCAAAGAATATCATTAGAATCATGAACTTCTTTTTCATCAGATTTCTGACTGTTAGGAATAGCATTCGGCCATAATGAGATTTTTTCTTGCTGACTAAATACATTTAAGATCATCATATTGATCAATAATCCGGGCAGCCAATATTTTTTCATTTTCTTTTTTTTACTATGTTTCCAATTTTTCAATCAAAAAATTCCGCTTTTAATTATCTAACGAAGATAAAGATGTTCTAGATAAACAAAGCACTTTTTTATATTCCAAAGTTGTGTTGTTTTAATTGAAGCTAAAAATACTTATTCCTCCTTTTTAATTAAAATTTAAAGGAAGGCTTTTATCTTAATTTATTCACAAAGGATTTATTAACGAAATTAGGTGTTGATTTATAAGAAATTGCACCCTCCTTGTTTCAGCCCTTCAGGCTGTGATCTATCATGCTATCTACATCTTGAGGCTGCGCCTCAATCTTTGGTGTTTGAGCCCTTCAGGCTCTTTGCATGCTTTTTTAAGTCTTGTGGCGATGCCTCATTTTGGACAGGCTTCTTACATCCCCCACAGGCTGAAAGCTTTTCATGTCAAATCCTCTAAGAGTACTCATTAAAACCAGACTGAAGGCATGAAATGATAGGAACCTCCCATAATTCACGCTTTTTTGTTTCAGCCCTTCAGGCTGAGATTGCACTTGCTATCCATAACTTGAAGCGATGCCTCAAGTTGTGGTGTTTGAGCCCTTCTGGCTCTTTTCCTTTTTCATAGGAGGTGAAAAGTGTTGAAATAATCGAAAATAATTACTTGGATCTTCAAACTTAGTCAGAATCCGGTAACGCTGATTTATTTTGAAAAATGCCCCCTGTCCACATCTTTTATGAATTTGATCAGGCCGGGAAAAAAGGTTTTTTGATCGTCATATTGTGATAAATGGCTGCCTTCCGGACAAAAAAGAAAACGGCCATTTTGAACTTCCTCAGACATCCATTTCATATGTTCGGGATCCATAGTATCATATTTACTTCCTATGACCAAGGTTGGAACTGTAATTTTTGACAATTGGGATTTTACATCCCAGTCTTTTAGGGTTGCATCTCCGGATATCCCGAATTCGCTGTGCCCTTGCATATATACGTAAACATTTGGATTCATGTGTTCCATCGCCCTGTTCACAGAATTTGGCCAATCTTCCAGCGGCATTCTCAACAAATGTTTGGTGTAGTGATTTGGCAACAACAATTCCATATACCTGGGGTTTTCAAAATCCCCTTTGGCTTCAAGTTGCATAATTTCAGCTAAAACCTTTGGATCCATTTGAGGGCCAATAACATCTTCGGCATATTTATTATATTCCGGTACGCTGGACATCATATTTGAAATAATGAGGCCTTTAAGGTTTTGCTGGTATTTCAAGGCATATTCCATTGCCAGGATCCCTCCCCAGGATTGTCCGAATAGATAGAAATTATCCTGATCCAATCCAAGAGATTTACGCACCTGCTCAACCTCGTCTACAAAGCGATCTGTGGTCCACAGGCTTTTATCATCCGGCTGATCACTGTAATAAGAACCCAATTGATCGTAATAATAATATTGGATCCCTTCATTGGGAAAGTACCCGTCAAAACATTCAAAGAACTCATGAGTGCCGCCAGGACCGCCGTGAAGCAACAAAACCTTTATTTTTGGATTGTTGCCCACCCTTTTTGTAAAGACATTAAAAGTGCCTTTTGGAGTAGTTATGGGGATCATTTTTATTCCTCCGGTAAATTGATCGTCCATTCCGGAATAATCCAGGTAATTGGTTTGAATACTATCTTTATCCTGGGTTGTACTCGTTGCAGAATCCGACTTTTCCGGATTTCCGCATCCTGTCATAAAAATTACTGAAAGCACTGAAAGTAGTAATGATTTTTTCATCTTATATGTTTTTAGAGGTTTTCGAACTATGTTAAGACACTTATAAATTTAATGTTCCATTAAATTTAATTAATTTTATGGAAGTTCAACAATGTCACGTCTAAAATGATGATAAAAATCATTTAAATAAGATTTTTACTGATACCCGGCTGCCTGAAGATTAAATAATTCGGCATACAATTTATTGTTTTGCATCAATTCTTCGTGGGTCCCAATTTCCAGTACAGCACCGTCCTTTAAGACCATAATCCTGTCTGCAATTCGAACGGTGCTGAATCTATGCGAAATGATCACCGCGGTTTTTCCTTCGGTTAATTGAATAAACCTTTTAAAAGCTTCGGTTTCTGCCCTGGCATCAAGGGCCGAAGTTGGTTCATCCAAGACCAACACCTCGGCATCCTTCATATAAGCCCTTGCGATGGCGATTTTTTGCCACTGCCCGCCGGAAAGATCTTTACCCTGCTTAAACCGTTTCCCGAGTTGCTGATCGTATCCCTTTGGCAATTCTGAAACTACCTGATCTGCAAGACTTTTTTCCGCGGCATTTGCTATTCTTGACTGATTCCCGATCTCCTCAATCTCACCCATCGCAATGTTTTCCCGAAGCGTAAGTTCAAACTTTACAAAATCCTGAAATATTACTCCGAAGTATTGCTGATATTTGGTTTTATTATATTGTTTCACAGGGATTCCATCTAGGAGTATTTCCCCTTCTGTCGGTTCATAAAATCTAAGTAAAAGCTTGATCAAAGTGGTTTTTCCGGCACCATTTTCTCCCACGAAAGCAAGTTTTTCGCCGGCTTTCAGTTCAAAATTAATATTCCGGACAACCCATCTTTCGGATTTTGGATACTTAAAACCTACATTTTTAAACTCGAAGCCTTTTGTGATCTTTTCTGGCGGAAATAGCTTTCCTTCTGAAGGATCCTCTTCGTATTTTAAATCCAAAAATTCAAAATAATCCTGCAGGTAAAGGGCGCTCTCGGTAATTGCCGTAAATCGGGTGAAAAATCCCTGAAGTTTGGAACGCAGCCTGTAAAAGGAACCGGATAAAAAAGTGAGATCTCCCAGGGAAAAAATTCCGGCAACCGTCCTGAAAACAATAAGAACATAAGCGCCATAATAGGCACCCGTCCCTATCACATTAAAGAAAGATCCCCAGGCGGCACGTTGTTTTGCCAGTTTTTTACTTTGAAGGTAATATTTATCGGAAAGCACTTTGAACCTTTCCGCAATATAATTTGAAAGTCCAAAAAGCTTTACTTCTTTGGCGGTTACATCACTTGCGCCGGCATAACGCAAATAATCCAGTTCCCGGCGTTCCTGCGTCCAACTTCTTGCCAGGGAATAACTGGTGCCGCTGAATTTTATTTCATTTAAAATGGTAGGAATAATGGATACTACCAACAAGATAATAAGCCAGGGTTCAAATACCACAACCCCTGCCAATAAAGATAAAATAACGATCACATCCTCGCCCTGGGTGAGAATATTGGACATAAGCCCAACACGGCCAGTGGTTTGTTGCCGTGCTCTTTCCAGTTTATCGTAAAATTCTGAATCTTCCAATTGATCGAGATCCAGTTCTGATGTTTTTTTAATTATCCTTACTGATGTGTCAATGGAATACTGGTCTCCAAGCAATGAATCGGTCAAACTGATCGCCCTGCTCAGTAAATCTGAAATTATCGCTACGCCAAACTCAACTCCCACCAATAGCCACAGCCTGTCCATGTCTTTAACATCTGCAGCCATTTGCAGCACCACTTCATCAATGATCATTTTACCTATCCAAAGGATTACTACCGGCAAAACAGCGCTTATTATCCTGCAAAGCAGATTGATGTAGAACAAAAACGGGTTAACGCTCTTTATTTCTTTAAAAAACCGTGGCACAAACCTCAGGGAAGCAAAGCTTTCCCTAAAGTTTATTTTGTTGGGATTTATGGATTTTCCTGGTTTTGGCAAAAGCTTGTTTTTAATTTATTTTTTAACGAGCCTTCGCAATTCTATCCATTGTTTAAGCATATTTTTAGAATCTGTCGCAGGATATCCCAAAACGGTTTTTCCTGCCGCGACATCATTCATTACGCCTGAACCTCCTGCTACCACTGCTCCT
This sequence comes from Flavobacteriaceae bacterium, assembly GCA_016649785.1. Classification (GTDB taxonomy): domain Bacteria; phylum Bacteroidota; class Bacteroidia; order Flavobacteriales; family Flavobacteriaceae; genus Gillisia. The sequence continues at coordinate 14,547 of JAENXB010000022.1, read as the reverse complement.
GAATGAACAGTTACGTGATCACTGATGGAAGCACTTCCGCCAACAATAACACCGTCCCCCAGGGTAACAGAACCTGCGAGGCCACTGTGGCCCGCCATAATACAGGATCTCCCCAAAACACAATTATGCGCGATCTGGACCAGGTTGTCAATTTTACAACCATCGCCAATTATTGTTGAACTAAACTTTCCGCGGTCAACACAGGAATTTGCGCCTATCTCCACAGCGTTTCCAATAACTACATTCCCAATTTGAGGCACCTTGACCAAACCCCTTCCGTCTTCACTTGGACGGTATCCAAAACCATCGGCTCCAATACTCACATTGATATGAAAAATGCAAAAGCTACCTATTTCACAGCGTTCCCTAATTACGGTTCCCGGCCAAATAATAGTGCCCTGACCAATTTTGGTTTCGTCCATAATGGTAACATTGGGATATAAAATCACTTCCTCACCCAAAACAACATCTCTTCCCACATAGCAGCCGGCGCCAATTTTACATCCTTTCCCTAAAGTTGCCGACTCATGAACAACTGCAGTGGGATGAATATCCTGGTTAAATTGAGGTGGTGCCGGGGCAAAAACCGTCAATAATTTAGCCATGGCCAAATCGGCATTATTCACTTTGATCAAAGCACGGTTCTCACCGGGCTCAAGATCCAGTTTCTCATTAACAATTGCTGCACAGGCCTTGGAATTTGCCCATTGCCGCACATATTTCTGGCTTCCAATTATGGTGATCTGATTACCCCCGGCTCTCTCCAATTCTTCAGGCCCGTTTATCTTGTGATTGGTGTTTCCCACCAATTCCCCTTTTAAAATCTCATTGATCTCCTGGATTGTGTATGATTTCATAGATTTTTTTTAAATATTAATTTCTTAAAATAGCATTGCAAAACTATAAAAAATTAGATAGCTTTTTCTCAATCGGAATGCTCCTCAACTTTTAAATTTGCTTTCACACCTGGTTCAATTTAAGTTGGAACGCTTTAAATAAAATATTTAACTTCAACTAGAACCCAAAAACTCAGTTAACTCCCGTTTTGTTGCGCGTCATTTTCATTTGTGGTAGTGTCCAATTCCCTCAGGATCCTGTCCACGTCTTCCTCGGTTGAAGTGAGTTTTTGTTTGCATATTTTAATAAGTAATGCAGCTCTTTTTACTTTTTCAGAAAGTTCATCTACTGAAATTTCACCCTGCTCAATTTCGGAAACGATGCTTTGCAATTCGTCAAAGGCTTCTGTATATGTAGGAATATCGCTCATTATTCTATTGTTTTTATCGATGATTTTACCAGGCTAAAAATACGCCCTTCATAAACTATTGTTTCCAATGCGTCGCCTTCTTTTAAATTTTCGGTACTTTTTATGGCTTTTCCATTGCTCATAGTGATGCTATAACCACGTTTTAGAACACTCTGCGGACTCATATTTTCAATATTTTTTTCCATATTATTCAATGCTGTTTTTGACTGAATTATCTGGGAGATCACATCTTTCTTCATAATTAAAGCAAATCCGTTGATCTCCTGTTTTTCAGCGGCGCAAAATTTAAAAGTCCCTCTTTTAATTTCTTCCCTGCCAAACCGCAAATATTCCTTTTCATTTTTAAACCGAAATGTGGTTTGCTGAACCAATGAATTGATATTTTCTTTGATCTGATTTCGATTGCCGATCAGAATATTTTCTGTCACCGACCGAAATAGCTTTATCTCAGAACCGAATTTCGTTTTTTCATCACTTATCAATCGTCTTGACTTATCCCTGATCTTTTCTTCTGCTTTTTGGACCGGAACCGAAAAATTATGAAATTTCTGAAGCAGATATTCCGCTATTTTGGTCGGTGTGATCGCGTTTGAAAATGAGATCATTTCAACAACCGTTTCATTTGTAACGTGCCCAATTCCCGTAATAACAGGAATTGGAAACAATGCTATTTCCCTGGCGAGTTCATAATTGTTGTAACAGGACAGCCCGATATCCCCTCCCCCGCCACGAATAATTGCTACCACGTCAAAATGTTCCCTGACTTTTTTTATCCGCTTCAATTGATTTTTGATGGAAACTGTTGCCCTGTCCCCCTGAAGCAGTGATGGATAAAGTAGATGAAAGAATTTATAGTTCCATGAATTTGTTTCCAGGACTTTCAAAAAATCGGCATAACCCTTACTTGTTTCAACGGAAATAATCGCGATGCGTTTTGGCAACATCGGGATTTGCAGCAACTTATTTCTGTTGAAAATTCCTTCGGATTTCAATCTTTTAATGGTTTCCTGCTTTTCCTTTTCAAGATCCCCCAAAGTGTAACTCGGGTCTATGTCGATTATCCTTAGGGAAAGTCCGTAAGCCGGGTCGAATGAAATTTTTGCCAGGAATAATATTTTTATGCCATCTTTTAAAGGTTCTTTGAGGACATTCAGGAAGTTGTTGTTGACATTTATGTAGTCGTCCTTCCATAAAATCGATTTAATTTGAGCGATCACTTTTCCATTAGCCTTCTCCACCAATTCAGGATAGCAATGTCCCGAATGGCTGTAATAATTCAATTTGTTCATTTCCGCTTTCACCCAATATGCACTTTTATACCTCTCGGCAAGCGTTTTTTGAATGCTCTTTGTGACCTCAAGCAAAGTGAATACGGTTTTATCGTTTACTATTTCCGGCATTGTCAGTATTTTCGAAAGTCTGGCGCAAGTTAAAGCTGTGTTTTCTGTAAAAGACAAAATTATGCTTTCTTTCATAAAAAAACAGCCTGCAAATATGAATGCTAAAAATTCAGAATTGACTAAGTCAATTAATTACTTATCAAAGTTTATAATACCAACTGGGATTTATCCCGTTTTTCGATTCCTTTATGGTATTATTTGAATTTATCCACATTCCAATTTCGGGGATTATTAATGATGTATTTCCTGATGGCAGTATATGATTTTTCATCACGAATGATATGTTCCCAATAATTGCGCTGCCACAATTTACCATCAAAACGTTCCCAATCCAATGTTTTAACCCCCCGGATGTATTCATTTGTAGACATGGTTTTAAACCATTGCATCACCGAACCCAGGGGCGAACCTAGGGGCGAACCCAAGTGTTCGCCCATTATTGACGATTCGTCCAAAATTGATGTTTCCCCGTTAATTGACGGTCTATCCAAATTGGGGTCGTTATTAATGTGGTTTCCCCGCGCGATATTCTTATTCCCTGCCCCGTTATTAACAATAATGCAATGAACATGATTTGGCATCACAATGAAAATATCACATTTAATATCGGGGAATTTATTTTCCAATTTCAGAAACCATTTTTCAATCATTTTTCCGGCATCGTTTAATGTTAATTGGGGGTCGTTATTGGACGGGATTGTCGGCTTATTTGGAAATGATATGTCCTGCGGAATTGGCTGGTCATTATCCGGGTAGATTGGGCAGACACTTGGGTCTGCCCCTACGTGTATGGGGATTGGACGCGCGATTTTCCCGAACAACAATTTTTTATTTTGAACGCAAATTGTAATAAAATACAATCCTTCCTGCGAATAATCATATCCTTTTAATCGAATAGATTTGCGATGATGAATGCTGGGATTATAAACCATAATTTTTATTTTATTCCCAATCGTACGGGCGGACCTATGTGTCCGCCCATTTCATTATTAAACATCGCCAATTTTCCCATTAAACACCGCCCATTTCATTATGAAGGCAAGGGCGGACACATGGGTCCGTTCCTAAATTTACTGTTTTTTTTAATAATTAATGATTTTCATTTTTTGTCTTGGCTGAAAATCCTGTAATATTTAAACCGATGAAAAATAAATAAGCAGATCGCATTTTGTTTTCTCATTTAATTTTTACTAAATTTAATAGGTTAAATTCAATCATTTAGGATTTTCGGGGTTTCTTAAGTTGATTTAAACTACTTAATTTCAATAAATTGTAATTTTTTAGTGAAAATATTTTAAAGCTACCCGTTCAAGTCCTGTTTAAATGGATTGAAATTTTAATTATTAACCTAATCCTGGCAGTATGGTTCCATCAGCACTTTTCGGCATTCTATTTGGCTTATTTTTACTTAGCGGCATTCGTATAGTTTTTGAATACAAAAGAGCCTTAAAATTCAGGTTCGGGAAATACATAAAGATACTGAAACCCGGATTCAGATGGATTATCCCCATAGTTGAAACCGTTCAAATTGTAGATATTCGCGTAATTACCATCAACATACTTTCCCAGGAAGTAATGACCAAGGATAATGTTCCCTGTAGTATTGACGGGGTGGTTTTCTTCAGGATTAACGATCCGGAAAAGGCCGTTCTGGAAGTGGAAGAGTATAATTACGCCATTGCACAACTTTCTCAGGCCGCTTTAAGGGATGTTTGCGGAAAAGTGGAACTGGACACTATTTTATCCAAACGGGAAGAAATGGGAGATAACATTAAAGACAATGTAGAAGAAGAAACCCGGGTATGGGGAATTGAAATAGTTGGCATGAAAATTAAGGATATTCAATTGCCTGAAAATATGAAACGCATGATGGCCGGGCAGGCAGAAGCTGAACGTTCAAGAAGATCACAGATTATTCTCGCTTTGGCAGAAGAACAGGCGGCAGGAAAACTTCTGGAGGCAGGGAAACTGATAGACCAATCGCCTTCAGCTATTAAATTAAGGCTTTACCAAACCTTGTCAGATATAGCCGCAGAGAAAAATTCAACCATTATCTTTCCTTTCCCCGAAGAAGCCTTGCCAAAAAAATAATAGAGATTTGAGATGTTAGATTTGAGAAGTAGCCGAAAATAAATATTAGATTAATTTTGGGATTTGGAATTTGAAATCTGGAATTTGGAACTTGGAATTTATAATTTCAGTCTTCTTATTCCTTCATATACCACAACACTCACTGCGTTTGCAAGGTTTAAACTTCTTATATGAGGACTGAAAATAGGGATTTTGTATAGCTTATCCGGATTCGCTTCTATGATTTCAGAAGACAATCCGACGGATTCTTTTCCAAAAATGAGGAACATCTCATCGGTATAGTCAATATCCCAATACTCTTTCTCCCCATGGCTTGAGAAAAACGCCATTTTCTTATCCCTATTTATTTCGAAAAATTCATCTGCACTTTCATAAATTTTCAGGGAAATATGCTTCCAGTAATCAAGTCCGGCACGTTTTACCCTTTTATCGTCCAATTCAAAACCAAAGGGTTTCACCAAATGCAAAGTCGATCCCGATGCCAGGCTCAACCTACCAATATTTCCGGTATTCATTGGAATTTCCGGTTCTATAAGCACAATATTATATCCCATAATTCATTTTATCTGTTTTTCTTCCTATTCAATATTCAACTGTATTATCTGCTTAACATAAAATGTTCTTAGGTTTTTTATAAATCAACCTGTGGTTGTTATTTCAAGGGAAGTTTCATAATTAGATCGGTTTGAATTTCATCCCCCATTCTAAAATGGTGAGATCCTGTTACAGAAAAACCATTCCTTTCGTAAAACCTGATCGCTCTTTCATTTTTCTCCCAAACTCCTAACCACAAATAATCCATCTGATTCTTTTTGGCTATTCCCAGGACTTTATCCAATAGTTTCTGACCAATTTTTTTGCCCTGAAATTCCTTTATTACATAAATCCTTTCCAGTTCCATTGCATTGTGATCATGTAGATCTGTTTGCGCATCACCGAAATTGATCTTAAAATATCCGATGGTCTTATGGTTCATCTCAGCAAAATAAAACCCTGAATTTGCTTCCTTGAGTTCCTTCAATAATTTTTTTTCAGATAAAGAACCCTCCAAATAAGTCCGCATATTCTCAGGGGAATTTCCCCATGAAAATGCATTAAAGTAGGTTTGTTTGCTGATTAGTTCTAGTTCTTTAACATCGCCGGAATTCAGCTTTACAAATTTTAGATCATCAATAATCATGGTCCGTTTTCTGAATTAAATTTTTTATCTACCTGATTTTTTTTAGGTTCTTGTTGTTAGCAGTGCTTGTAACGACAAAGAAAAATAAACCTGTTGGAATTTTAGCCCAGGTTTTGGATTTTTATTAATTAAAGATCAAATTTTGTATGGTAAGCATAGGTTGATTTAAACCAACAAATCAAATCGGGAAATGATCATCATCAATTCTAAAAAAAAGAACCGCTTTTAACCTTTACGGCTAAAAGCGGTTCAATAATATTAAACAAAACAAACAATTTGTCTAAAATTTGAAGGCAAGGTTGGTGAAAATTCTTGTCCCGTCAATTCCAAATTGAGTGGTTTGCCAAGGGTATTTAAACCTTCCAACAAAATCCAGGTTCCTGTCGTTCGGAACTCCGCCGTTATCGCTATAAGCATCGGCAAAAGTATCCGGGTAGACATTAAAAAGATTATTGGCTCCCACGGTTAAACCAATCTTTTCTGTAATTTCATAAGAAAAGCTTAGATCTGTAAGTAACTTACTTCCATAAGTGGCATCATCTTCAGGATTGCTGGGATGGCGATAGGTTACCTTCCCATAATTCATGAAAGATAAATTGGTAGAGAATTTATTGAGTTTATAGTTTACAGAAGCGATAATTTTAGATCTTGGCCTCCATGTCTCAACCCTGGATATATCTTCTCTGGAGAATAAAGCATCTTCAAGATTGTTATCCTTAATAAATTTCGGGAAGTGTGTATTTCTCACTGTGGTTTTATTAAAATTGGCTGCTATACTTCCGCTTAAAAATCCATTCCCAAGTTCAATCATATTGTAGCTAAAAACGATATCTATACCCTTGGTACGAGTGTCTATTGCATTTAAGAAAAAACCAGCGGCTCCTACATTTACGGCATCAAGTGTTTGATCTATCGGGTTGGTTGGATCATCCGTTGGAGTTACCTGGCCGGAAAGTACGATCCTGTCATCTACATCTATTTGGTAAAGGTCCATGGTAATACCAATTTTTTGAGTGAAACGATAGGTAATACCCGTTCCTAAATTAAAAGCAGTTTCCGCTTTTAATTTAGGGATCCCCAAAGCTCTTAAGGCCGGGTCGGCATTATTGAGAATTCCATTTTGCTGTATCCCGTTTTCAGTTAATGTGGTAGTGATCGCAGTATAAAACATTTGATGTAGCGATGGCGCTCTAAAACCACTGCTTACAGAACCTCTTATTGAGAGCTTATCATCCAATGCTTTCAATCTGGAATTCAGTTTCCAGCTAATATTAGAACCAAAATCACTGTAATTTTCATATCTCAATGCACCACCTACTAAAAAGGCTTCTGTGAAATCTGCGGTAATATCAGTGTAAATCCCCAGGTTACTCCTATAATCGTTTGAGGCATTTTCTGGCCTGAATCCTCCAAAAGATTCAGATCCGGTTCTGTCATCTACATCTGGAGTTCCATCTCCATAAGAGACAAATTCCCCTTCTTCTGTCACAAAGTTCTCAGTCCTGTGTTCTGCTCCAAAAGCGACGGTTAATGCGTTAATTCCCGTATCTTCAAAGCTTCTTACAATGTCAAGGTTATTAACTACATGGCTAAACTCGTGTGCTCCATTGTAGAAATCTGACGGACTGCTGGCACCAAAAGATTGGTTAAAAGAGTTTACAATGTAATAATCAATCCTATTTCTACCCATTGTTGAACTTAAATCAAAATCCCATTTGTTAAAGGTTGTTTTTAATCCAAGTGCAATGGTATAATCATTTATTTGAGGGGCCATTTCGGCTTGGAAAAAGTCGGCTCCAGGATAGATTTGTTCAAAACCGCTCACCCAATATGGCACCCTGGCAAATTGAGGTGCAGAACCACTTCTGTTCGCGAGCGTTCCAAAAGAGTATATTTCGGTATTGGTGTCTTCATCCAGCACATAACCTGTATTGTACACAAAATTAGTGATGGTCATATCCGGAGCTCCTACTTCAAATCCGGCACTTGGATTTCTCTGTAAGAATCCTTCAAGATCGGAGGTTGAAAAGTCCGTGTCGTCTGAAATTCCCCAATAACCGGCTTCATCAGCAACGCTGGTAATAGTTCCTGCCCTTTGTGATCTTTTTTGTTCAAAATAGTTAAAGGTGAAATTAGCATAGCCTTTATCTGCTATTTTAACGCCGAAACCAGTTTCTATTTGATACTGCTCCCCATCACCTTCAGTAGTAACACTATAGCTGGTATTTATAAATGGATCCGATTGTTTTTTAAGTACAAGATTAACAACTCCCGCAACTGCATCAGAGCCATATTGTGCGGCTGCACCATCCCTTAAAATCTCGACGCGTTCCAGAGCAGCAGATGGCACCGATTTCATATCAACTCCTACCTCACCACGCCCCGGCGTCACGTAACTATAAACAAGCGCACTGGCATTTTTTCGTTTTCCGTTTACCAAAACCAGGGTCCTGCTTGGGAAAAGACCTCTTAAATCGGCAGGGCTAAAGTGAGCTGCGGCATCAGAAATAGGTTGTTGGGTAGAATTATATGAAGGCACTTTAAACATCAATTGTTGATCTAAAGTTCCTTTTCCTGTTTGTTTTAATTCACTGGCCTGAATGTTATCTACCGGCACAGGGGAATCAAAAGCTGTTCTTGGCTTCCCTCGGCTACCTACAACTACCACATCATCCAATTTCGCGGCAGCTTCTTTCATAGTGATGTCAATAGTGTCTTTACCCGTAATATCCACTTCCATAGTTATATATCCAATAAAAGATAGTTCCAGAATGTTTTTTCCTTCCGGAATGCTCAGGGTGAATTTACCGTCAAAATCGGTTTGGGTCCCAACACTCGTACCCTTCACTATTACATTTGCTCCCGGCAATAGCGTGCCATTGTTATCTTTCACAACGCCCGTAATTTCCCGCTCTTGTTTCGGTTTGGATTCGGATACTGTTTCCTTTTCAGAAAGGATTATCTGTTTCCCAATAATTTTAAAGGAAACTTTGGTGTTTTGGAAAAGCCGGTTTAAAACAATTTCTGCCGACTCTTTGTGGGCGAATACCGAGACTTTTTGAGCTGTATTTACGTCCTTATTTTTGTAAAAAAAATTGTAATCTGACTGATTTTTTATCTCTTTCAACACTTTATTAAGCGAAACCTCGGTAAAATTAAATTCCAACTGTTCCTGTGAATTCTCTGTTTTTGCAGTCATTTGAAAGATGCTGAACAAAAGAAGGACCAGGGAAATTTTCATTTTGAAACCCCCTGGCACACAGGAATGGAATGTTTTCGTGGATGAATTGATTAAGTTCTTTTTTCTCATAATTTATTGGTTTTGATTAATTAAACTTGAAAATTGTTGAAATTGAAAATGTTGGCCCATAATGACGGTTTTAATAAATTGTTATGGTCTTGTTTTCAATTTTATATCTGAAATCCAGTCGGGATGAAAAGGTTTTAATAATATCTTCGATACTTTCTTTATCAAATTCTCCGGTGAACCGTTCTTTCTCTAGCTCGGGTATTTGGTTTATAATACTCACATTGTAAGCGCGTTCAAATTTTAGGATCAGGTCTTTAAAGGCTTCATTTTTAAACAGGACTTTATTATCCATCCATGCGGTAAAATCGGTTGTATTTACTTTGAAAGCTTCCAGTTTTTCCGTGTTTTTATTGAACTCGGCCTGGTAACTGGGTTTTAGGATCAATCCCGCAATGGAATCCTTTGAATTATTGATCTTTACCGAACCTTCCACCAGGGTCGTGCTTATTTGATCACTACTCGCATAAGACGATACGTTAAACCGTGTACCCAAAACCTCGATTTCCAGATCATTGGATTTTACAATAAAAGGTTGATCTTTATTATGTGCGACTTCAAAGTAGGCTTCACCATCTAGGACGACCGTCCGGGTATCTTCTGTGGCTAAAAATTTTTGGGGAAAGCTAATTTTGGTGTCTGCATTGAGCCAAACCTTTGTACCATCGGAGAGGATGATTTTAAAGATTTTTCCCCGGGGAACAATTATGGAATTGTAGACTAATTTTTCGCCGGGTTTGTTTTCCTTGAGATAACTCAATTCTTCTTCCTTATCGGGAACTATATTTTCAGAGCCATCCTCTTTAATAAGTATTATTTTATCGCTAAATTCTGGCTTTGATATTCTTTCAACAATACTTTCATCGTTAGTTTCTGATATTTGCCCGGTGTTTGAAAACCATAAAAAAGACAGTAATCCCAAAATAAAAACAGCTGCGTATTTAAAATATTTATTGATTTGAAAAGGATTTTGTTCCTTTTCGGGCAGCTTGTTAATTTTCCTTTTTAATATCTCAAAAGCCTGATTTGTATTGAACTGATTGGTATCTTCATAAGTATAATTCCATAATTTAACTTGTTCTATAAAGATCTTTTTGTTAGTTTCGTCTTTCTCAACCCAATTTAAAAGCTCTGTTTCTTCCATTTTTGAAGAATTTGCATTGAGATATTTTTGAATTAATGCTAACATTTTCCTGTTTTTAGGTGTGCTATTCATAGTTATGACGCAACTTTTCTGAAATACCCCTATATATTTTCACATTATTTTAATTATTACAAAAAAGACCATTATTACCTCAAAAGAAAACATACCAACTTTAAAAAACGACGCCCTCTTAATAAAGGACTTAGCTGCTTTTGAAAGGTTATTTATCAAGAATCATAAGAAGCTTTGTGGGTATGTGCTTAAATTATCGGGGAACCCGGATCTTGCAGAAGATGTGGTTCAGGAAGTTTTTATAAAAATGTGGGAATCCAGAACGGAAATAAGAATAAAAACTTCGGTTAAAAGCTACCTCTTCAAGGCTTGCCACAATAAGTTTATAGAAAAAATGAGGGAATCAACTAAGGAAACCACCCTCCTTGAAACCTTAAAATGGGAAACATTGAGCAAACTTCAGCCTGAGGAGGGAACAGTCGATAACCAAAAGGTTGAGATCATTAATGTGGCCATTGAACAATTATCGCCTAAATGCAGGGAAGCCTTCCTCTTGAGCAGGTATAATCAGCTTAAATATAAAGAAATCGGCGAGGTAATGGGAATATCGGTCAAAACGGTAGAAATTCATATCTCAAAAGCCCTGTCACAATTGCGTCAAGCCGCTGCACTCCTGTCAGCTGTCTCTTTAGTTTTAATTTCCGGTTTTTATTGATGTAATATCCTACCTGGCAAATAATATAAAAATATCCATTTGATTGGATTTTCAACAAATTAATAATTTCCTACTTTTGCTCCTATGGCAATAAATCGGAAATTAGAGAACAGCGAACTGGATCGCAAAAGCGTAGAAGAATTTAAAGATGCTGCGAAAACGCCCATTATCGTGATTTTGGACAATATCAGGAGCTTGAACAATATAGGCTCGGTGTTTCGCAGTTGCGATGCTTTTTTGATCCAAAAAATATATCTGTGCGGCTTTACCGCACAGCCGCCGCATAAAGACATTCACAAAACCGCATTGGGTGCCACCGAAACCGTAGCCTGGGAATACTTTGAAAACACTTTGGACGTGGTAAAAAAACTGCAAGCCGAAAATACAGAAGTGTACTCTGTAGAACAGGCAGAAAATGCAACCATGCTCAATGAATTCTATCCTGAACAAGGCAAAACATACGCGGTGATCTTTGGAAATGAAGTAAAAGGAGTACAACAGGAAGTGGTTACGGCAAGTGACGGAGTACTGGAAATCCCACAGCTGGGAAGCAAACATTCCCTAAATATCGCAGTGAGTGCCGGGATCGTTTTGTGGGATTTGTTTTCGAAAAGTAGATTTGAGAAGTGAGAAATTAGATGTGAGAAAAAAGATGAAAGAGAAGAGAGTGAATTTCCTCTAATCTTCAATTTTTCATAGTACGAATCCCAATTTCTAGTCAACACACACAACCCTACTTTTGCCGGCTGGCAGGTACATGCAAGTTCTCATCTTTTCCTTTAGCCTAAACTTTGTCTTAGGTTTTTTTGTCTCTTCTCTATATTCTATTTTCTATTTTCTCTTATCTATTTTGGGCTATTTCCTCCAAAATCGACAAATAATCGGGGCGGTGGTTTATAAAATCCTTGTCGGAAATATCTATGATCTGCACCTTTATATTGGTTTGTGATTTTATGTAAGCCAGGTAACTTTGATTTATTTTTGCCAAATAATCGGGTTGGATTTTTTGTTCGTAATCCCGGCCGCGATTTTTGATGTTTTCCAGCAACCGGTCCGTGTTTTGATAGAGATAAATATACAGGTCGGGTTTTACCAGTTCCTTGTAAATAATACTAAAAAGCTTGTTGTACAAGGCATATTCATCCTCTTGCAGGGTGATTTTGGCAAAAATCAGCGATTTAAAAACATCGTAATCCGAAACCACAAAATCTGCAAACAGATCGTATTGCGATAAATCGTCTGAAAGTTGCTGATAGCGATCGGCGATAAACGACATTTCCAGCGGAAATGCATAACGATGCTGGTCTTCGTAAAATTTAGGCAGGAATGGATTGTCCTTAAATCGTTCCAGGATCAATTTGGCATTAAAATCTTCAGAGATCATAGTTGCAAGGCTGGTTTTTCCGGCACCTATATTTCCTTCAACTGCTATATAATTAAGACCCGTAAAGTTGTAATTTTTAGAAGGATTTTTCAGGCTGTCCGAAATTCGTGTGATTTCATCAGTATCCTTCGTCTCTTCTAAAAGTTTAGAAATACTTCGTTTTAGAATAGGGTGAATCACGTTACCTGCAATATCTACAAGTGGCAACAACACAAATTTCCGGTTTTGCATTTCAGGATGCGGTAATTTCAGGCTTTCGGAATCGATAATTTCATCCTCCATCATCAAAATATCCAAATCTATAGTTCTGTTTTGATATGCTTTTGAAACACTTCTTGAACGCCCCAATTCGTTTTCAATATCGAGCAATTTTTTCAGCAGTTTTTTAGGTGCAAACCGTGATCTTACAATTGCACAGGCATTTAAAAAAGCGCTCCCCTCAAAACCCCAGGCGGGAGTTTCATAAACTTTTGAGATTTGCTGAATTTCACCAACATTCGCATGAATTTTATCTATTGCAAATTGCAACAGTTCCAACCGGTTTCCCTGATTGCTTCCAAGGGCGATATAAAAGGTTTTAAGTAGATTCAAAATAGCTTTAAGAAAACAGAAGAGAATTAATTAATTTCACAGCAAATTAAGGAAAACAAACTAACATAAACTTAACTTTGTTAGCAAGTGTTCAAAAAAAATTAGCAGGTAAATATTCAAAAATCAGGTTTTGAGGCAAGAAATTTATTTGATTTTTATTCAGAAAAGGAATAACCTGAAAATCTGATAATTACCGGAATTTTTGAAATAAAATGGCATAATTATAGACAACACCCTTAATTGAAAAAATTATACTGAAATGAACAAATGGTTTAAAATAATCGGGTTTGTCCTTTTGTTAATTGTTATTTTCCTGATCTCCGCACCTTTTGTGTTTGAGGCACAGTTGAAGGATTTGGTAAAAAAAGGGGTTAACAACAATCTAAATGCCGAGGTGGAGTTTAGTGATCTGGACCTTACTTTATTTAGAAGTTTCCCTCAGGCAACACTGGTTTTAAAAGACGTGAGCGTAATTAACAAAGCGCCATTTGCCGGAGACACCCTGGCTATAAGCGAAGAAATTTTACTGAAAATGTCCATTAAAGAACTTTTTAAGGGCAGCAGTCAACCCAAAAAGATCGATGAATTAAAGCTGAATAATGCTTTTGTGAACATCAAAGTTGATTCACTTGGGAATAATAATTATGATATTACCATTAAAGATGCCGTTTCTACATCCGGCGATACCATATCAAATCCGTTTAAATTGGACCTTCAACATTACGAGATCAATAATTCCCTGCTGAACTATTTTGATGAAGGCCAGAAACTCAGTCTGAAGCTGGAAGAATTAAACCATTGGGGCACCGGGGATTTCTCCCTTCAGCTTTCTGAACTGAAGACTGAAACAAATTCCCTTGTTTCCCTGGATTATGATGGGGTAAATTATTTAAACCGAAATAAAGTCGCGCTGGATGCTGTCATTCAGATGGATATGGACAATTTAAAATATACATTTCTTGAAAATGAAGCTACTATCAACCAGTTAGCGCTCACTTTTGACGGATTTGTAAAGGTGAATGAAAATAATAACGAAATTGATCTGAGTTTTAAAACCCCATCTTCTTCCTTTAAAAACTTTCTGGCCGTAATTCCTGAAACCTATGCCAAAAACATAGAAAATGTGGAAACCAGCGGCGATTTTGTAGTTGACGGAACAATTAAAGGTATTGTGGACGACACCTATATTCCTAAAATGAACATTAAAATCAGCTCCGGCAACGCTTCATTTAAATATCCCGATTTGCCGAAAAGTGTGCAGGACATCAATATAAATGCCGCAATTATAAATGAGACCGGTCTTGTGGATGGCACTTTTCTCAATATAGACAAAATGAGTTTCAGGATAGACCAGGATGTATTTTCCGGAAACGGAAATATTAAAAATCTGACCGGGAATAAGTTGGTGGATATGGCACTTAAGGGCACTGTAAATCTTGCGAATATCAAACAGGCA
>JAENXB010000076.1 GCA_016649785.1 Flavobacteriaceae bacterium | reverse complement strand
CGCGGCGCATTTCTTTACAAATTTGACGACATCAATTATCAGAAATTGCGGAAATCGGGTTATAATTTCGAGATTTCCTGAAAATGATAAGCGTATTTTAAAGGTTTAATTCAGAATATCAGAAATTAAAAACATAAAATTTTGTTCCGATAATTTTGTTATTTGAAAAATAATCGTAATTTTTACATTTATTAATTTCAGCGGAAATCAAATAGGAATTATTTGAACCTGAAAATATCGAAGTCTAGTCGGAAATCGATATTTAACCGGTATCATTTCAGAAAAAACCACCTAAAAATAAAGAAAGATGAGCAACAAATACAACAGAAGGGAAGTCCTTAAAAACATAGCCCTGGGATCGGGAGTTCTTGGTTTGGGCGGAATAATGTCATCGTTTTACGCGATTAATTCAATAGATAAAAAGGAGAATTTTCAGATGAAAAACAATGTCAACCATTCGGTTTGCCGGTGGCCTTATCAGGATATTCCATTGGAAGAATTTGCCCGGGAATGCGCGAAAATGGGACTTTCGGGAATGGATCTGTTGCGACCTTCGGAATGGGAAACAGTGGAAAAATACGGACTGAAATGTTCCATGGCTACCGATGATTTTGCAAATATTGAAAATGGATTCAACGATCCAAAAAATCACCAAAAACTTCAGGAATCCTACAAGGGCCTAATTGATAAAGCTTCGGCTCACAAAATAAAAAATGTGATCTGTTTTTCGGGAAACCGCAGGGAATTGGATGATGAAACAGGAATTGAAAATTGTGCCATGGGTTTAATCCCGCTTCTGGATTATGCTGCAGAAAAAAATGTAAACCTGGTTATGGAACTTTTAAACAGCAAGGTAAACCATCCCGATTACCAGTGTGATCATACGGTTTGGGGTGTAGCCCTTGCCGAAAAAATGGGAAAACCCAATTTTAAATTGCTCTATGATATTTACCATATGCAAATTATGGAAGGAGATGTGATTGCGACTATCCGCAAATATCACAAATACATCAACCATTATCATACCGGGGGAGTTCCGGGAAGAAATGAAATAAACGAGACCCAGGAACTCTTTTATCCGGCAATTATTAGAGCGATCGTGGAGACCGGGTTTGATGGCTACGTGGCTCAGGAATTTCAACCTACCTACAACGATAAATTCGCGGCCTTAAAAGAGGGAGTCAAAATTTGTGATGTTTAAAATATCCTGGTTAATGAATTTAATGAGCATTTTGTTTGCTTTATATTTTAGGAGTTAAATATCCAAAAATTAGCCACGAATGCACTTATGTTAATACAAATCAAACTTTTGGCTAACTTTAAATTCCTATATCAGTAATGAATTTTTTATAATTTTATTCGTGCATTCGTGGCTAATCCAGACCAATGCGAATTTTTAAGCCACGAATGCACGAATAATAAATATTTGGAATCCTGTAAAAAAATTAAAACAAAATTTCCTTCTGAAATTGTTCTAAAAAGACCGATTGTTTTTACCTTTTAATGCCTTGAAAACATCTGCACTTAGAAAGATAAAACACATAATTTAAATTAATAACTCAAAATATTTATGAAATTCAGGCAATTAGTTTTTCTTCTGTTATTTCTGATCATAGGAACTTTGGCCGCACAAGCTCAACAGATTGGTGATGTTTATGTAGACGATAACGGCCTAATGCGCTGGGGACATAATGATACAGAGGTACAAGGCTTTGGCGTAAATTATACCGTTCCTTTTGCACACGCTTATCGCACCGCGGGAAAATTGGAGGTAGATCTAAAAAAGGCAATTGATAATGATGTATATCATTTTTCACGCTTGGGTTTCGATCTGTTCCGAGTTCACGTTTGGGATACCGAAATAAGCGATGCCGAAGGGAATTTGCTTGAAAACGAGCATCTGGAACTATTTGATTATCTGCTGAAAAAACTGAAGGAACGAAACATCAATTTCGTGATCACCCCAATTGCGTTTTGGGGAAACGGCTGGCCCGAGCCCGATGAGGAAACTCCCGGATTTTCCCATAAATTCGGTAAGGAAAAAAGCCTGACTGATCCTGAAGCGATTGAAGCTCAGGAAAATTACCTGGCGCAATTCTTAAATCACGTAAATCCGTATACGGGTGTGGCGTATAAAGAAGAGCCGAATCTCATCGCTTTTGAGATCAGCAACGAGCCGCATCACAGGGGAGAGCCGGCAGAAGTGACCGAATTCATTAAAAAAATGGTCACGGCAATGCGAAGTACAGGCACCAAAAAACCTATTTTTTACAATGTGAGCCACAGCATTCACCTGGCTGAAGCTTATTTTGACGCGGGGATTCAAGGAGGGACTTTTCAATGGTATCCCACCGGTTTGGGGTTTGGGAAGGAACTCGCCGGAAATTTACTTCCCAATGTAAACCGCTACGATATTCCTTTTGATTCGATTTTCAAGAAAAATAAAGCGGCAAAACTGGTGTACGAATTTGATGCGGCCGATGTGAATAAATCTTACATCTACCCGGCAATGGCAAGGAGTTTCAGGGAATCGGGAATCCAGATCGCCACACATTTTGCCTACGATCCCACTTTTATGGCTTTTGCAAATACCGAGTACAATACGCATTATATGAACCTGGCTTACACCCCGCAAAAAGCCCTGGCCTTGATGATTTCTTCCGAAGTTTTTCACAGGATCCCAATGAACAAAAATTTTGGAACCTATCCCGAAAACCTCGAATTTAATGGCTTTAAAGTCGATTACGAAAAGGATCTGGCAGAATTAAATTCCACAGAAAAGTTTATTTACACCAATACGACTTCCGCCAAACCAAAATCTCTAAAAACCCTGATGCAAATTGCCGGTTTCGGGGATTCTGAAATTGTAAAATATGAAGGAAAAGGCGCCTATTTTCTGGATAAACTGGAAACTGGGGTTTGGCGACTGGAAGTGATGCCCGATGCAATATTGATGAGTAATCCATTCGGAAAGAACAGTCTGGATAAAAAGGTCGCGGTGATCAATTGGAAGGAATGGAAAATGAAGCTCAATTTACCCGATCTGGGTGAGAATTTCAGCATTAAAGCTTTAAATAAAGGAAATGATTTTTCTTCAAAAGCTGAATCAAATTCATTTAATATTCAACCCGGAGTTTATTTGCTGACAAAAAAGGGAGTAACTGCAACTTTTAAAGGAAATGAAGAATGGAGCAATATCAAACTAAACGAATTTTCAGCTCCTGAAGGCAACGTAAAAAAAACATATTTGGTTCACGAAGCTCTTTCTGAAATTGTAGAAAATTCCGATTTGGAGATTTCAGCAAAGATCGTTTCAAATGAAAATATTGAAAAAGTGGAAGCCTGGCTTCTAAATGGGAATACTTATGAAAATGTGGAATTGAAGCGAAAAACAGGATATGTTTATTCTGCTGAAATTCCTTTAAAAGTATTGCATACAGGTTATTTGAGTTACAGGATAATAATAACCACGGCTGAAAACACTTTCACTTTTCCTTCAGGAATTAAGGGAAATCCGGGTGAATGGAATTTTTATGACGAAAGCAACTATGTGACCCGGATCCTAAAGGAGAATTCCCTGATCTATATATTTAATGCCGCACAAGATTCAGATCATTTAGTTAAGGAATGGAAACCGGGAAATCAGCTTGTTCCGGGAAAAAGTCCGGGGGAAGTGGAATACCAGATAAAAATAGCGCGACTTTTTCAGGAAGATGCTGAAAACAAAAATGCCAAACCTGTTTATGATTATTCTTTCAGATTTAATTTTTCAGAAAAAATAAAGGGCAGGAGCGAGGAGTTAAATAAACAGAACAAACTCATTTTAAAAGCCCGAAGCCTGTCCGGAAAAACCGAAAAGATACAGGTTGCTTTGGTAGATAAAAACGGTTCTTCTTTTGGGAAAATCATTGAAATCACCACTGAAAAGCGGGAATATACAATTGATTTATCTGAACTAAAACCAGTGAAAACGGTGACCTTGCCAAGGCCATATCCCGGGTTTCTGCCTTATTATTTTGAACACAATAATCAGGAGATCTTCAATTTGGAAAATATTGAAAGTATCCAATTTTCCATAGGACCAGGTCTGGAAAAAGATGCTTTAACCCAAAAACATGAGATTGGGATTATCAGTGTCAGGTTGGAGGAAGAATGAAGTACGAAGTTTGAGGTACGAAGTTAGAAGTTTAAAAGTGAGAGACAAGAAACAAGAGTAAAGAGACAAGAGTAAAGAGGAAAGACAAAAAAAAGTTAGAAGTATGAAGTTAGATGTTTAAAGGTGGGAAACAAGAAACAAAAGTCAAAAGTTAAGAATAAAGAGAAAAGAGGAAAAAAATCTTTCCAAAAATTATCATTAAGGTTCCTATTATCAATCAGAAAACGGAAAACGGAAAACACCATTTTCCCCATTCTATTTTCTTTGATCAATTTTATTTTTCTAAAAAAAAGGCTCCCGGAAAATCCGGCAGCCTTTTTTAATAAATAATTCTGAATTAAATCCTTACTCCATAATAGAATAAATGCTATATGAGTTTGCGGGGGCTTCAATGTTTACCCTGCCATCTGTATTTACATTTGGTGAATATGAAGTTTTCCCGCTGTAATCCATCAGTTTTTTACCGGTCCAATTGGTTATGACCTCGCGGCGTTTTGTGTTGCCGCTGATATTGATATATAAAATCAATCCGGGATTGGTGCCGTTTCCCGCACGTTTCATTACATATTCATCAGTATCGTTAAAAAGAACTTCCACATCACCGGTTGCAAGGCTATTGTGAATTGAAATTAATTTTTTTAATTCGCCCTGAAAAGTGCTGTTTTCATAATCTGAATAAAATAGGCTAGGGTAGCCATCATGGGTTAATATGTAAGCGTAGGCCTTCATCTTATTAGGTGTAGAAATATTGTTATCTGTATTGGTGTCTTTTTCGGTATCGTGGTTGGCCACAAAAGTCACGGCTTGTGCCGGATAGGTTTTTCGCAACATATCCCTGCCTAAATAAGTAAGGTCATTGTTGCGGTCAAAAGCTTCATCCATTTTATAAAAACAGGCAAAATCAAAGGCTGAAATTCCTGTTTCTTCAACCCATTTTTCCAATTCGGCACCGTTACCGGTCCAGTTTTCACCTACGGCAAATCCGCCCACTTCGGCCATCCATTCTTTGATCACCCAGGGTTCAAATCCCTGAACATAATCAAAACGCCAACCGTCAAAACCCATTACATTTTGATAGTATTTTGCCACGGAATTATCATTTTTCCATAACCAGTTCTTGACATTCTCCCGGTGGTGATCCAGGTTCTGTTCCGGATAGAACAAACTTCCCTCATCAAAATCGCTCACGCCGTTTGGATAAAAATCCTCAAAATTCCGGTTAAACATTCCGGAAGCATTCCCGTGCTCTTCATTGAAAAGGGTATAGGTTTGCTTGTTCCTGTACGGATTAAATTCCAGGCCTCCTCCAGAGTTGTGATTGATCACGATATCTGCAATAACCTCCAGGTCATTCGCGTGAGCATTTGCAATAAGGCTTTCCAGTTCTGCCCTGCTTCCAAACCTTGTCTCTAGCGTTCCGTGCTGATTGAATTCCCCAAAATCAAAATAATCTGAAGGATCGTATCCCATGGAATATCCACCAGATTGTCCTTTTGTAGCTACGGGAAGCCATAAACGATCAATCCCCGCATCTGCCCAGCCTTCAGCTTTTTGGTTGAGGAGGTCCCACCATTCTCCCCTGGGCTCAACATCCCAGTAGAAGGATTGCAGCATCACTCCGCTGCCATTTTGGTAGTTTGCCAAATCTAATGCCTGGGGAACTTCGGGTGCAGGAATCTGGCCTCCGGGTTCAACTATTGGGTCATTATCATCAGAACAGGCGTTTAAAACCAGGAACATGCTGATAAGAGATCCGAAATAGATTATTTTTTTCTTCATAATCTTAATTTTATAAATAAATAGGCCTGCTGCAGGCAGCAGGCCTATAATAACCTAAGAAACAGAATTTTCCTTTTCTTTCAGTTTTTGATTAGTTTTTAGTTATTGAATAGGTGTATATTCTAGGATTACTTAAGTCTAAAACAATTGTATAATTTCCATCTTCAGAAATCCCCATATTGTCTCCACCAAATTCCATAGTACCATCTGCACCAGAATCACCAATATTTAGAGCCCAATCATCATTAGCTCTGAATTTAATACCATTATCAGGTGCTTCTTGTTTTGTAAGATCCAAAGTGACACTCCAGGTTTTGCTTTCAGCATCATATATCATGTCGGTATCAGAATCCCATCCGGTTGGAGTAGCGTTTCCTATTACTCCCCAACTGGTTTTAGTCAGGCTGTATTTCAATTCTCCGGTATTTACTTTTACAAGAAAATATCCACTTTTTCCATCTGGAGTTCCCGCATTTACTTCATCTTCCTGTTCAATAGTCCCTGAATAATCTCCGTTATTTTCTCCGGTATCTCCATAATCTCCATCCCAACCTTCATTGGATGGTAAGAATTTAAATTCAGCACTATCTACATTGATATAAACAAATCCTTCATAATCTGTTTTTCCATCTGCGGAAGCAGCTAAAGGAACTCCATTTGCGGGTGTCCAGTCAGCGCCATAACCACTTGCAGCAAGAAAACTACCTACTACAAATATTTTCGGTAATTCAATAACCCCAGATTCACCTTCCGGCAATATCACAGTTATTGATTTTACTGCAGACATTTCGCTAAGACCGTTTCCACCATCGGTTCCGGCAAATGCACGCACCCTGAAATAGATAAGCCCTGTGTTAGGAGCTTCGGTATTGGCATCGTTATCGAGTCCTGCATCAGTAGCAAGAGATTTTAACTGACTCACTTTAACGCCAAGATTGTTCTCTCCGGTAGCGCCAATTATATCAAAACTGCTAAAATCTGCAGAGGTAGAACCTTGTAACTGATAGGTGATATTTGTGGGAACATCAAAATCTACGGTGTTCCACACAAATCTCTCGGCGATATTCCCTGAAGTTGCAGGGGTTAATATATAGCTTTCGTTAAAGCTGTTTGTAAAGTTGATCCCTTCCGGATCCGGTTGTGCGATAAATACAACACCGTCATCGCTGCTACAGGAATTTAAGCCAATTAAGGCTACAAATGCCATTAATAAGATTGAAAGTTTTTTCATTTTAATTTTTTTAATGTTAGTATCCTTGATTTTGAGTTAAATTGGTGTTTACCCCTAAGTCTGATGCAGGGATAGGGAAAATATTCCTAAACGCCGGGGTGGTGGATCCCTGTGGAACGCCGCCTTTAAAAGCCCATATCCCGTTTTCGGTAAATTATCGAATCTTATAAGATCGGTTCTTCTGTGACCTTCCCAATACAATTCCCTCGCTCTTTCGTCTAAGATGAAATCCTTGGTAAGATCTGATTCGGTTATATTGTTATCTTGATTTCCGTAAGCGCGTTCCCTTAATTGGTTTATATAGATTACGGCTTGTCCTTTTGTACCTCCTCCGTCTCGTAAAACGGCTTCAGCATACATTAAATAAGCATCTGCAAGACGGAACATAGGGAAATCGGTATCTGGAAATTCTCCGGAAGTATCACTTCCCTGGTTTCCGTTTACATCGACATTCTTATATTTGGCAACGGCGTATCCGTCGGTAAATGCAGAAATACTGTTGATCTCTTTATTTTGACCATCGGCATGGAAAATTGCACGACTATCAGCAGATTCAGCTCCACCAGGAAACTTATCTACCAATTGAGGGGTGGTTCTCAATCCAGCCCAGCCACTGCTCACACCAAAATCTGCCGGAACCATTGATCCACCTACTGAAGCGTGAATTATAAAAGTCATCCCACCATAAGACTGCGTGTTCAACCCGTCAAAGGTAATAGGGAAAATAACTTCATTTTGGGCTCCATTGGTGTCGTTATCGGCCAAAAATAAATTTTGGTAAGGCATATCTGCCGGAATGCTATATCCTGCACCTGTTATTTTAGTGGTATAGGTGATAACATCAGCATAGCGAGCGGTACCGGTATATACTTCAGCATTCAAATACATTTTAGAAAGAAGCATCCAAACAGCAGCGCGATCTGCACGTCCGTATTCATTTTCTCTTGGCGCAATTATTTCATTCTCAATGGCCAATAGCTCTGTTTCAATATAGGTAAACAGATCTGCCCTTTGAATTTGTTCCGGAAGGAAAGCTCCAATCGGGCTTTCTTCATTAACAAAAGGAGGGTTTCCAAAGAGATCCATCGCGTGATAATAACTCAGGGCTCTTAAGAAACGGGCTTCGGCACGATATTGCTGAATTTCTGCCCTTAATTCCCCATCTACTCCGCGACTATCCAAAACTGCATCATCGGTTTGTCTCAGGAATTCATTGGTTAGAGCTACCTGGTACATGATCCTGCTGTACATTGTCCGTATGAACTCGTTTCCTGAAGTCCAGTTTTGGGCGTGCAGGTCGGCAATTGTTCCGTCATTCCATCCAATTACTGCCTCATCGGTAGTAAGCTCCTGCATCATAAAATACAAACGCATATAGTTGGAGAAACCTTCATCCAAACCGGCAAGATCGGGTTGCCCGGCAGGTCCTTGTTGCCCGCTTAAGGATAAACCGGCATATAGTTTAGCCATAAAAAGTTGATAAGATTCCGGATTCTCAAAAACAGAAGCGGATGTTTCCCGGGTATCTTCGGGTTTTAGATCCAAATCGTCCTGGCAGGATGCAAATAACAGCATGCTGATAAAGACGATTATTAGAGGTCTGAATTTTTTATACATAATACTATTTTTTATTAATTTCATTTATTTAAAATGAGAAGTTAAGTCCTAATACCAGGTTCCTGGTTCTTGGATAGAAATTGTTATCGATTCCATTACTTATTTCAGGATCCAGGCCTGCATAATCGGTAATGGTGAACAAATTGGTTCCAGTTAAACTCGCACGGAAATCAATTTTATCTCCCGGGATCAAATATCCTATGGAAACGTTGTCTAAACGAATAAAATCAGCGCTTTGCACATAATAATCTGAAAACAACTGATTTTTTTGGAAATTGGTTTCCAATACATTACTGTTCAAATTTGAATAGTAATCCTGAGGAGTAATGGTTCCTGCTCCTACAAACCCGTTCCCGGATTGCGTATTGTTGTACACGTATTGTCCAAAGTTTCCTCTGAAGGTAAAGCTGAAATCAAAGTTCTTATAATTCAAAGTATTGGTGAATCCCATATAATAATCGGGAGTTCCTTTTTTATACGGTTGCTTGTCCGCTTCGGTAATCTGGTTATCTCCGTTTACATCCACATAAGCTCCTTCTATAGGTTGCCCTTGTTGATTATACACCTGGCGGAATACAAAAAAGGTAGTAGGGTCGAATCCTTCTTTCCAAATTTGAATGTTGTTTCCAACACCTCCTGAAATTCCTCCCTTAGGGATAAAGAAGTTAGGGTCGTTACCTAAAGACAGGCCGGTAATTTCAAGGTCCTGGAAGGTGATGTTATAATTGACATTCCAGTTGAAATCTTCCTTTTGAATAAGGATCCCGTCTAATCCTACTTCTATCCCGCGGCTCACTGTTTGACCAACATTGGTAGTTATAAGATCTGAAAGGTTTGCTCCTGCAGGTACCGGCACCGTTGCCAATAAATCTTTGGTTTCCCTGTAATAAGCATCCACACTTCCGGAAAAGCGGTTGTTAAAGAATCCAAAATCCAATCCGGCATTGTAAGTTTTTAACTCTTCCCATTTAAGGTTCTCATCAAATTCTTCAGGTCTTAAAGTACCTATAAAATTCTCTCCAAATTGTACATTCGCACCGTTGCGGCTTGGGGTATAGATCCCAAGTTACCCATAATTATTTCCAATTTCCTGGTTTCCTGTAATCCCGTAACCTGCACGCAGTTTTAAGTTTGAGAAAACAGTACTGTTATACATAAAATCTTCGTTCATTATTTTCCAACCAACTGAAACGGAAGGGAAATTACTCCATCGGTTATCCTCAGAAAATCTTGAAGATCCATCTCGACGGTAACTGGCAGAAATCAGGTATTTGTTGTCAATATCAAAACTTGCCCTTGCAAAATAGGATTCCAATGAATTCCTGTTGATGTTAAACCTGAACACATTTTCATTGCTCACGGTTACATTTTGTTGGTCTGAGATATAAAATTCCTGATAGGAATGTCCACCGGTCAGATCCATTTTGGTATTGATCGCAGAAAGGGCAGTATTATAGTTGAAATAGAAATCCAATAATGAGTTTCTGTTCAAACCTTCATATAAATTGCTAAAAGGAATATTGTCACCAACAGCAGCTGAAGATAACGGCCTGGTTTCAAGTCCTTCCAGTTCTGAATAATCTATACCCGCATTTAAATTAAACCTTAGTTCAGGCAAAAATGGAAAACGATAATCAACATTCAAATTGGTTATATTTCGTTTGTTCTCAGCATTGTTGTCGCGTTGTTCCAATAAAGCCAATGGATTTCTGGTTGCTTGCCTGAATTCATCATCAAAAAGATCGGCGGCGGTATTAGCATGCCTGAATTCAAAGTATCCGCCAAATGGGCTGGTAGGATCATAAACGGATTGAGTGGGGTCAAACCCTACAGCTGCTCCTATAGCCCCTTGATCGGCGAATTGGTTTTTATCAATAATATTTTTAGAGTTCAGGGTTAACTTCAAATTATCGTCAAATAAATTTTGGGTAAGGGTGATGTTCAAGGCATTTCTTTCATAAACATCTGTCTTTAAAACTCCCTCCTGATCTGTATGGTTAAAATTCACGCGATAGCTGAAGTTTTCAAATCCCTGCGCCGCGGTAATGTTGTGAATTGCTCCCACTGCTGTTTGATAAATTTGGTCCTGCCAGTCGGTATTTGCATTTCCCAGTAGGGAAAGGTCAGTTCCAGGTGCATTTTCCGCAACAGTTCTGAATTGTGAGGCATTTAAGACATTCACTTTATCAGTTATTTCCCCTGCAGAAACTTTTAGGTCATATTCCATTGAAAAATCAGATCCCAATCTTCCTTTTTTAGTGGTAATAAGAATTACCCCGTTAGAAGCCCGTGAACCATAGATAGAGGTTGCCGCGGCATCTTTTAAGATCACAAAATCCTGAACTTCGTTTGGATTGATGGCATTCAATTGATTTCGAACTCCCTGTACTCCGCGTTGGTCCAATGGAATTCCATCTACAACTATAAGAGGGGAATTGTTTCCTGAAAGTGAAGATCCACCGCGAATCCTGATTTCCGATCCGCCTCCGGGGCCACTGCCCGGTGTAATTCTAACTCCGGCAGATTTTCCGGAAATAAGTTGTTCCGGAGAAATCACAGCACCTTGATTGAATTTTTCTGCGCTAATTTTCTCTACAGCTCCGGTTGCGTCCTGTTTGGTCGTAGAACCGTAACCTATAAGTACTATTTCCTGCAGTGCAGCCGCATTTTCTACCAATTGCACATTCAGGGTTTTTTGTCCCTGGTAAACTATTTCCTGAGTGGTAAATCCCACAAAGGAATACACAATAACGTTTTCGTTACTGATACCGGAAAGGCTGTAATTTCCGTCAAAATCGGTGGTTGTTCCGGTGGTAGTTCCTTTAATTAAAACATTAACACCGGGAACCGGGAGCCCGGTAGCACTTTCGCTGATGGTCCCGCTTAGGGTTTGTTGGGCAAAAAAGCTCATAGGTATCATTAACAACGATAACAACAGGCCTTTAAATAATTGTTTCATAAATTTTTAAATTAGTTTAATTAAAAAAT
>JAENXB010000100.1 GCA_016649785.1 Flavobacteriaceae bacterium | reverse complement strand
GAAAACGCCTTTATGAATATGCCCGAAGCGGGGAAGAAGTAAAAATAGAGGCCAGAAAAATTGAGATCACCGAATTTGAGATCACAAATAATCGTTTCCCTGAAGTTGACTTCAGGGTTATTTGCAGCAAAGGCACTTACATTCGCAGCCTTGCTAACGATTATGGAAAGGCCCTGGGCAGCGGCGCGCATCTGTCGGCATTAAGACGGTCAAAAATCGGCACATTTAATGTAGATGATGCCCTGGATCTTTTAACTTTTGAAAATTTACTGCCTTAATTGCAGAATAAAAAACGGGTTCAATAGTTCTAATTCTATGGATTTTTTTGACAGACATAAAGCCTTAATTATCACGCTTCTGTTCTTTGCGGTATTGCTACTGGGATTGTTCAATTTCAACCTGGCCAACAAAAACAAGGCAACAAGTGAGTTCCTAATGGATCTGGATAATTTAAAAATAGAAGAACCAGTAATTGAAAAACCGGAACCGGAAGAAGCACCCAAAAAAAACACCAGGGAAACTGCGCAAACGCATCGGGCATTTAATGAGGATCAGGAATCCAGGGATGAAAATTTCGATCAAAAGCTCAATGAAATTTTCGAAAAGAACAGCGCATTGCAAACCGAAACCAGCGAGGATGAAACTTCAAATTCTTCGGGAAATTTCAATCTTCGGGATAAAAAGAAAGAGCAGGTTAAAAAAAAATCTGATGGAAACAAAACTTCAGCAGTAACTTCTACAAAATCGGGAGGAATAGATCACAGCTCCATTTCCTTTTCACTTTTAGGCCGACGCGCAGTAGATATTCCAAACCCCGTTTACACCTGTGACAGATCAGGAAAAATAGTCGTAAATATTTCCGTGAATGCCGAGGGCAGGGTTACTTCTTCCTCAGTAAATAAAGGCAGTTCTTCAACTACCAATGAATGTTTGGCCGACCAAGCCCTTGAATATGCAGCTCAGGCTGTTTTTAGCCGTCTGCCCGGCCGTAATTCACAACCCGGTACTATTACATATAATTTCAAACCTTAACCTAATGAGTGAATTAAAACGCTGCGGATGGTGTATGGGCGACCCGCTTTACGAAGCTTACCACGACGAAGAATGGGGCGTGCCGGTATATAACGATGAAACCTTATTTGAATTCCTGGTACTGGAAACTTTTCAGGCCGGCTTAAGCTGGATCACAATTCTTCGAAAAAGGGAAAATTTCAGGGAAGCTTTTGATGATTTTGACTATAAAAAGATTGCGGAATATCCGGAAGAAAAAATTCAACAATTATTGCTGAATGCAGGGATCATAAGAAATAAATTAAAAGTTCGCGCTACCGTTACCAACGCCCAGGCTTTTATGAAGCTGCAGGAAGAATTCGGGAGTTTTAGCAACTATATTTGGGGATTTGTGGCTGGACAACCCATTAAGAATTCCGTTCAGGATTATAAAAAAGCCCCTCCAACCACTGAAATAAGCGATAAATTGAGCAAAGACCTAAAAAAACGCGGATTTAAATTTGTGGGTTCTACCGTGATATATGCGCATATGCAGGCCACGGGAATGGTGAATGACCATGAAATAGATTGTTTCAGATATAAAGACGTGTAAAATCTTTCAAAGGTTTGAAACACTGATAGGGTTTTGGGTTTGAAACATTGATTGGGTTGGGTAGAGAAACCCTGGTAGGGTTTCTCTACGTTAAAAACCCCAAAAATTCTTTCCTGGATATCTCTTCCGCGCCAAGACTTTGCAGATGGGCTGTATAAATTTGGCAATCTATCAGCTTAACTCCTTCCGCCCTTAATTTTTCGACCAATTTTATAAATCCGTATTTTGAGGCATTGCTCACGGTCGCGAACATGCTTTCGCCGCAAAATACTTTTTTATCTTTCAGGTAAATTCCGTAGAGTCCGCCCACCAAATTATTTCCGTCCCAAACTTCAACAGAATGAGCTATTCCCAACCTGTGTAATTCCAGGTAAGCTTTTTGTATTTCTTCGGTGATCCAGGTGCCAGCCTGACCTTGTCGCCAGATGTTGGCACAATTTTCAATAACGGCTTTAAAATCCCGGTTAAAAGTCACTTCAAAAGCATTGTTCAGGATCAACTTTTTCATACTTTTTGAGACTTTCAGCTTTTCGGGAAAAAGTACCATCCTGGGATCCGGGCTCCACCATAAAACGGGTTGTGAAGTGTCGTACCAGGGAAAAATACCGTGGTTATACGCGTCTATCAGGCGTTTTACAGACAATTCCCCTCCAATGGCAAGCAGTCCGTCATCATCAGCAGTTTCTACCGGAGGGAACTTTTGATATAAACTAAATTTATCCACTTTTGAAAGCTGTTAGAAAATTAAAAATAATAGAAAGTCACAGAATAAAAAAAGCTTAGCCTCATTTAATTGACGCTAAGCTTTTTTATTGATTTTTTACTCCTCCTTCATAAGAGCGTGGGCCTTTGTTTTAAAACGGAAGATCGTCAAAATCTTCATCGTTTAAATCCTTTGCAGGCTCAAATTGATCTGCCGGTGGCGCTACATTTGGTGCCCCGGGATTTCCTGCGGCTTCTAAATTTTCAATTCTCCAACCCTGAATAGAGTTAAAATATTTTGCCTCTCCTTGTGGATTCACCCATTCGCGGCCCTTTATATTCACCCCGATCTTCACCGGTTGACCCACCTTAAAATTATCCAATAGATCTGTTTTGTCCTGAACAAACTCGACCATAATGTGTTGTGGATATTGTTCTTCTGTGGTCACTACCAATTCTCTTTTTTTAAACCCATTGGCCCCAAAAGTTTGAGTTTCTCCAATTAATTTAATCTTTCCTTGTACTTCCATTTTAATGTTTTTTTGCTAATAATAATTTCCAGGCTTTTACTGGTTCTTCCTTTTCTAAATATAATTGTGCTTGTAAATGAATTTTATCTAAATCTCCGGTCTTCAATATTTCTAAAGCACCTGGTTCCTGCCGTAAAAATAGTGTAATTTCTTCTTCTGAAGGCAAAATCTCCACATTACCCAATTTCCCAAGATCATTGCCTGTTAAAATCCGGCTATTCCTGATTTCCTGCGGAATTTCATCCACCCCAATTCCAATTGACGAAAGGGGTTTTGGAACTTCAAACATCCCCATTTTTGCACGGGTGTACCAATTGCCACCCATCCTGGCAACCTGATCTATTTTATGCTGATCAATATGTCCATCTTCATCTAAAACAGCTTCATCAATATGCATTTTTACTACCTCGCAAATCACAAGGTTTCCTGCCCCGCCTTCATTTCCCAATTCAACAACCTCCCGAATTTTACATTCAAATTGAACCGGAGATTCAGCCACCCGGAATGGTTTCACCACATCTGATTTAAGCATCGTAAAACCCGCTTTTTCAAACTCGTTCACTCCTTCAGCATATTCTGTACTGGAAAGCGACATTTGCTGAACCATTTTGAAATTTACAATATTTATCACAACTTCCTTCGTCGCCTTTGCATTTAAATAGGTATGCTTTACAGTATTATCCCGTCCCCTTCTGGCAGGCGAAAAGATTAAAATTGGTGGATTTGCGCTAAAAACATTGAAGAAACTAAAAGGCGACAAATTGGGTTTTCCGTTTATGTCTACCGTACTCGCAAATGCAATAGGTCTTGGCCCAACAGCACCCAACAAATACTGATGCAGTTTTCCCGTACTAATTTCATTTGGATCAATAGATAGCATTGCTCAATTTTTGACAAAGGTAACAAATAGCCTTAGGAATGAAAAACCCGATCACAACAATAATATTAACATAAAACGGTTATCTTTAAATCTTCATTAAATTGGTTTCATGATATTTACAGACGAACGAAACTTTGCCCGTTGGTTTATTATAATTTCTTCTTTACTAATTGTAGGACTTATTTTATGGAATACATCCATATTTTTTGAACGCCTAAAACAGGATGAGCGGGAAAAAATGGAAATTTGGGCCGCCGCACAAGCTTTTCTCGACAAAGCCGATGAGGATACGGACATTGCGCTAACCCTCCAGATCTTAAACAAAAACACAAGTATTCCAACCATTTGGGTTGATGAAAACGGTAAAATTATCGACGGGATGAATATTTCTCCAGAAACCCGAAATAGCCCTGAAAAGCTCCAGGATTACCTCAACCTGCTAAAGGAAGAAAATGAACCTATAGAAATGGTCCTTGGAAAAAACCAGGTTCATAAAATTTATTACGGTGATTCTCCTTTGCTTACCAAAATCAAGTATTACCCTATAGGCTTGCTATTAATCATTTTTCTTTTTATTGGAGTGGTTTATTTTTTCTATACCACCACAAAATCCAGTGAACAAAACAAGCTTTGGGCGGGAATGGCAAAGGAAACGGCACATCAAATTGGAACTCCGTTGTCTTCTCTAATTGGGTGGACAGAAATTCTGAAAGAAGAGAATGTGAATAAATCCTATATTTCAGAAATTGAAAAGGATATTGAACGCCTTCTTACTATTACCGATCGATTTTCCAAAATAGGCTCTGCTCCCATCTTGTCCAAAACCGAGATCATTCAAGCTACCAAAGAGAGTTTTACTTATTTGAAATCCCGCAGCTCAGACCTCATTGAATTTCAAATTTCAACCCCATATTCCCCTATTTATGTCAATTTAAATGAAACCCTTTACAGCTGGACCATAGAGAATTTGGTAAAAAATGCAATGGATGCAATGCGTGGCAAAGGGAAATTGAGCATTGAAATTAAACAGGATTCAAATTGGGTGTTTATCTATATTAAAGATAACGGGAAAGGCATTTCAAAAAGCAAGCACAGCCTGATATTTGAGCCGGGATACACCTCAAAAAAACGGGGTTGGGGCCTTGGATTATCCCTTGCCAAAAGAATTATAGAAGAATATCACAAGGGAAAGATACGGGTGTTTCAAAGTGAAATAAATAAGGGTACAACTTTTCAAATCACATTGAAAAAGTTTAATACCTACTCATAATCTCTCTTAGATCATCCGGAATGCCATAGGTGGTTTGGGAATTGAAATCAAAACAAACTGCAACATCCCTTCCTTGTGCGCAAAGTTCATTATTTTCATTTAAAATGATGTGATCTATCCCAAAACTGGAGTTTTTAAGATACGCCAGTTTTGTTTTTACAATTGCACTTCCGGGATAATAAAGGGATTTTTTGAAATCACAATGAGAAGAAACGATCATAGGTCCGCGATTGGTTTCTTCATAAATTCTTGAGAGCCCTGTTGTCTCCCAAAAATTGACGCGTCCGGATTGCATAAATCTCATAAACGTAAGGTTGTTTACATGTTTATACATGTCCAGATCACTCCAGTCTATTCTAAGTTCTAAACTCAGTTTAAATTCCGAAAGCTCCATTACATATTGGCTTTTACCTGGTCGGCTAACTTTTGCATCCTTTCTTGTGAAAAGCTAAGTTTATTGTTAAAGTCCATGTCTTTCATGCTGTTCAGCGGAATCAAATGCACATGTACGTGTGGCACTTCCAGCCCGACTACCGCCATTCCAACGCGTTTGCACGAAACAGTTTTTTCCAGGGCGACTGCCACTTTTCGGGAAAATTCCATTAATCCCGCGTAAGTAGAAGGATCAAGTTCAAAGATTTTGTCGAATTCTTCCTTGGGGATACAAAGTGTGTGCCCTTCAGCATTGGGATTAATATCCAAAAACGCCAAAAACTGATCTGTTTCCGCTACTTTATATGAAGGGATTTCCCCGGTGATGATCTTTGTGAATACGCTTGCCATATTTTGTTGGTTTGTGATTCGTGATTCGTGATTCGTGATTCGTGATTCGTGATTCGTGGTAGGGGCGGACGGCCGTCCGCCCCTACAAACCTGCAACAACATCTTTCCTCTATTTTCTCGTATCTATTCCCTCCAGATTTCCAGGATTTCAAATTTCATGTTTCCGCTTGGCACGCTTATTTCGGCTATATCACCAACTTGTTTGCCCAAAAGGCCTTTCCCTATTGGAGAATCTACCGAGATTTTTCCGGTCTTTAAATCGGATTCGCTTTGGGCAACCAGCTTATAGGTCACTTCCATTTTGTTGGTCAAATTTTTAATTTTAACCATAGAATGTACCAGGGCCTTGGAATCATCGAGTTGAGATTCGTCTATAATACGCGCATTGGAAACTACTTCTTCCATTTTTGCAATCCGCATTTCCAGCATGCCTTGCGCTTCTTTTGCGGCATCATATTCGGCATTTTCACTCAAATCGCCTTTATCCCTTGCTTCTGCAATTGCCTGTGAGGCTTTAGGTCGTTCAATATCCCTAAGCCTGTTAAGCTCATCTCTCAACTTTTTTAATCCTTCAGGTGAATAATAAGATACTTTGCTCATAACTTTGTCGTTTAGCAATTAAGGTTTGAGGAACTAAATCCATCATCCCTAATATTAACATTTAATTTGTGATTTATAAAAAACCAAAACCCTTAAGATGCTGGATTTTGGTTTAACTTAAAAGATCCTTTGTGTGTGTTTTAAATTCTAACTCTAATAATAAATAGAAAAAATCCCATGCACGACGGGATTTATCTAAACAAATATAATAAATTTAAACCTTGAAAGCAATTAAATTCTCAAGACTTAAAACAGCAAAAATGATTAAAAAAATAATTTTGTCACTGGTTCTGATGGCTGCCACTATTTCCTGTGCGACAGACGATGGAGTAAGGAATGACAACCCTTATCTGATTGATGTGAGCTTTAGGATGGACCTGAATTTGAGTCTGCCGGAATACAATAGCCTCAACTTTCCCGGGAATAGCTATTACACCAATAATTATGGGATAAACGGGGTTGTGGTCTATAATATAAACAATACCCAATATACTGCTTTTGAATTGAGTGATCCCAACCACCCGCTAACCGATTGCTCTACATTAAGGGTGGAAGGAATTCTGGTTAGCTGCAACTGTAACGATGGAAACACCTATAATATCCTAACGGGAGAGCTTACCGAAGGTTCGGGTCAATATTCCTTAAAACCTTACAGGGTTAGAAGAAATGGAAATGTGTTGGAGGTTTTTAATTGATTTTTTTACCCGGAATCCTTCAAAATTAAAATCATAAAAACCTTTCTTCCTTTTAAAGGATCTTAAGAAAGAAAGGTTTCTTCAGCTTTAAAATTTCAACGTAACTCCTGCCAGAAAATTTATGCCGGCTTGCGGATAATAGCCTGCGCCTTCAATGGTGATAACAGTTCCTGGGTTTGAAAAATCATCGTCATAGGTGTAGAAATAACCGTTGGATACATATTTTACATCAAAAATATTATTGACCAATCCGGAGAAAACTATAGCTTTGAATACCGGGATATCCCTCAATTCATAATAGATATTCAAATCATTTACAAAGAAACTATCCAGGATCGAGGCTTCGCTATCTATATTTCCCATGTACTGTTCCCCGACATATTTGGAAAGAAATCCAATTTGAAAATTAGGGGTTGGAAGAAATAATAACATATTTGACGCGACAATTTCCGGGGAAAATGAAATATTGGAGCTTCCCAGCTTCCTTAATTCTCCATCCATGGAGGCCACAAAATCCCGGTTCTTGTTTGAACTCAGGGCAACATTTGGCATTAATTTCCATTTTTCGGATAACTGAAGTTCGGCATCTATTTCTATTCCCAACCGGTAACTGCTGCCACTTGTAGTTCTTAGCGCTGCTCCTACATCATTTAACTCTCCGGAAAGCACCAATTGGTCTTTGTAATCCATATAAAAAATATTGGAGTTTAGCTTTACCTTTTCGGAAGCGTAGCGCCAGCCCAACTCAAAATCGTCTAATTTTTCAGGAGTTGTAATTCCTTCTTCAAAATCGTTCCTGGCAGGCTCCCTGTGCGCTTTTCCGTAATATGCATAAAGCTGATTTTCCGGGTCTATTTGAAAACTCACCCCAGCTTTTGGATTGAAAAATTTAAAATTTTCATTCACCTCTATAGCTACAATATCTGAAGTGATCCCTCCTGTTTTATAGCTTATAAACCTACCCTGAAGATCGGCAAAAACCTGCCATCTATCATTGATCCTATAGGTTGCTTTTGAGAAAACGGTAAATTCATCTTTTGTGGCATCGCTAAAATAATACCTGTCCCTTATTTCTGAATCGTCTGCAAATCTGGCCCAGATCACTTCTCCGAAATGATCCCCTTTATACGTGCTGAAAAATGCGCCCGAATTAATTTCAAGTTGATTGTTTTTATACCTCGCATTGGCATTTATCACATAAAAATCATTGTCCAGCCATCGGCGGCGGATCAAATCTGTTCTGTCTATAACTTCCCCGCCTATTTCAATGGGCGTGAAATTGTATGTTGAAAACTTTTGATCCTCTTTATATTGTTCAAAAAAGCCGCGGCCATACGTATAATTCAGTCCCAAATTTGTGGACCAGTTGTTATTGTACCGCTGGTTCCAGTGCAACTGATAATGATCTTGTCTATAATCGTCTACTTCATTGTCGTAAAATCGAAGGTTTCCATTGGAATCTGTGTACATCCCGGCCGAATTGAAAGTCCTGTTTGTTTCCAGGGCCTCCTTATCTATTCCGTTCCACGCCTGATATGTCAACTCGCGTCCGCCAAAAGTAATGGCTTTAATCAGGGTATTCTCATCGACATACGAAGCCTGAAGAAAATAAGATTTCAGATCGGAAGAAGCCCGGTCTATATATCCATCAGAAGCTACTGCCGAAAGTCGGCCGGCAAATTCTATATGATCGTTTAGAAGTCCTGTTCCAAATTTCACATTATGCCTTCTTGTATTGAAAGAACCAAAGGAATTTGAAACTTCAGCATAAGCCTCTTTTGAAACGGCATCGGTAAGCAAATTCAGGCTCGCGCCAAAAGCTCCGGGACCATTGGTGGAAGTCCCAACCCCGCGCTGCAACTGTAAATTTTCAATTGAAGATGTAAAATCAGGAAGATTTACCCAGAAGGAACCCTGGCTTTCAGAATCGTTGAACGGAATTCCATTCAGGGTAACATTTACCCGGGAAGCATCACTTCCGCGAACACGAATAGAAGTATAACCCACGCCTGCACCTGCATCGGAAGTACTCACAACCGAAGGCAAATAATTCAATAAAAACGGGATGTCCTGGCCCAGGTTGCGCTTTTTTAATTCCTCTTTATCAATATCCGAATGTGTTACCGGGGAATCGGCATCTACGCGAACGGCCTGCACCAGGACCTCATCCAACATTTCAGGTGGAACTCCAATAGTATCTAGTTTGGATTTTTGCGAAAAACCAAGTGTTGAAATCAACAACACGGCTGGAAAAATAAATAAAAGCTTCATTCGTAATAAATAAATTTATACGAATAAAAGGGGCAATTATTCTTTGATTAGTTAATAGTTTAAAAAAAGCGCATAAAAAAAACCCTAATTAAATCCTTCATTCCGATTTAACAGGGGGTTCTATACTTTTAAGTGATACATTAAAGTATCTTTTTCCCTTGGCAGCATTACCTGCCCAGGTTCGTTGGGTATAATCTCAGTCTCGTCCTGAACTAGTTCCAGAATCTGACACCCCTTTGAGATATGTCGCAAATGTAACAAGGTTTTTTTGAATTTTAACCCGATTATGGAACTTTAAAAGAAATGGCGTAATTTTGGCAATATTTTTTTTATGAAAAATGCGAAGCGAT